>DASPNR010000040.1 GCA_035626395.1 Candidatus Limnocylindrales bacterium
CGCTGCTGCAAAGCACGACGGTGGCCAAGTCCAGGGAGTCCTTCCCGCGCGGCTCACGACAGAGAAAGAGGTCGATGATGGCGTAGAAGTGCCTCGACGTCGCGTCGGCGGACAGCCGACGTTGAGCCGACGCCGTAAGCCCGTTGCAGGCGTGGTGGAAGCTGCGTAGACATGCAGGGACGGAACTTACTCCGACGCGCCTTCTGAAACATCGTCTCCGGCGCCGACTCCGATTTCGACTCAGCCTCTACCAGACCGTCCCCGCCAGTGGTGCCACCGTCTTCGTTGTGCCAAGCTGAACCTGTTGATATGTCTCTTTTTTAAATTTGCCTTCCTCCGGACCGCGCCTCCATGGCCAGGGGGCGGCACGCCGCTGCCCCGATTCGGTGTCCGGCTGTGGACACATGCCTCTACCAGTCGACGGACCGACGTCAGCTGGCGGACCACGTGCGTGCCGAGCATCCCGGCGTCCGCCTGTCTGCGCCTCAACTGGCGCTCATGGGCCGAACGGCCGGACAATGCGACGAATGTGGCGGCGTTTTCTACCAACTTGGCGGACACCAAGCGCCCCGCCTGGGCAAGGTTGGCGGCTGCGCGACGCTGAACGGAGCCTCGCGTGCACGACGACGCGCCTCGGTGACCGCGCCGTCCGTGTCGACCAACCCTGCCGCCACGTCGCCCGCGTCCCGCCATGGTGCTTCCTCTGGTTCCTCTGGTCTTTCCGCCCGCTCGGCGTCCGCTGCTGCTGCTCTGCAGCAAACGGCCCCACGAGCCCCGCCACTGCGCGACGCGGCACTCGCTACGTCCGCGCGCGCGGCGCTGGACCTTCTGCACGCCAATCCTGCCCTTACGTCGTCCGCGAGTGCGCCTCCGTCCGCGACGACGTCAGCCTGTCCGCCGAGCCGTCACCCGACGTCAACATCCGCGCCTGCACCCGCGCTGCCCGCGGCTTCGCCTATTCCCGCAACAACCGCTTCTGCCCCCGCCACCGCGTCGCCCACCGCCGCCGACACCGCCGCCGGCGCCAACAAGCGCGCCCACTCCCCGGAGGCCGACGACGACACCGCGGCGGGTCCCGAGCGCAAGCGCGCGCGCCCCTCTCCTCAAACACCGCCTGCCTCGCCCGCACCTCCGTCGCCACCGCCGCCCGCTGCACCACCGCCAGCGTCGCTGCCGCCGGTCTCCTGCGCCATCTGCTACGACGACCTGGCAGCGAGCGACGTGTGCCTTACGCCGTGCGGCCACGGTGGTGACATGCATCAGAACTGCCTCGTGGTCTCGTTCGCCTCCAACGGCCCTGTCTGCCCCGTGTGCCGTGCTGACGTTCACGAGTATGCGGGGCAGCGCGTCGCGCCTCTCTCTGCCGCCGACATCCAGGCGCGCATCGAGGACGACAACAGCCTTCTCGTGCTCTCGAACGGCATCGAGGCCCTTCGCAGCAGTGGAGTCACGCTCCCAGAGCCCCTCGGTCTCGACGTCACCGCTGCCATGGTCGGCGCCGTCTCCGAGGCGCTCTACCGCGGTGACGCCGCCGCTGTCCGTGACGCGATGTCCGTTCTGCTCCTCGCTGCGGGAACCGAAGACCGCGTGCTGCCTGACCTGCTCGATGCCTATCTCCCGCCGCCGTACAATGTGCGCCCACCAGCAGCCGCGCCGCCTCCACGCCGTGCGCCGCCGCCGCACGTCCCATCTGCTGTGCCGCCTCTCGTCCCGCGGTCCGCGCCACCACTGCCGTCCTCCCCCCCGTCGTCCGCGCCGCCTGCGCCGCCTGGGGGTCCTCCCTCTGCCCCTCAGCCGCCGGCACTGCCTTCTGCCCCTCCGCCGACATCACAGCCCCCGCCAGCCCCGCGACGCCCGCCAACGCCGCCGCTGCCGCCGCCGCCGCCACCTCTGCCGGCCCAGCACCCGCCTGCACCCCCGAGTGGTGGCGATGACGACGACGCCGACGCCGCGAGGCTGCGCGCTGCCACGGACGCCGTCGTACACGACGTCGCGCTGCACCCGCGACTCTTCCGACGCGTCCCCGCGTACGCCGTCCCCATCTGGCAAGCGATCTGCCAGAAAGTCTTTGGCGCCTACGCTACCGCGTCCCGCGCTGGCGACGCCGAAGCTCGCGCTGAAGCCCTCGTTGCCATCATCAGCCTGCCCGCTGCCGCGCTTCGCTGCATCCGCGGCGGGCGCCAGCGCGGCAGGCGCCAGCTGCTCGACCAGCTGCGCTTCGTCCTCTCATCCCTCGACGCCGACGCCGTCACGCGCCTCGCTGACGCCGAGCGCCACGACGACGACGAACACGGCGTCGACGGCGAGCCGCCGCCCACAGCGCCACCCGCTGACGCCAACGCGAGCCGCATCCGCCGGGCCGTCTCCCTCGTGCGCGACGGCTTCCTCTCTCGTGCCGTCCGTTCTCTCTCGCAGAGCGGCGTCGCCCCCCTCAACGACGACACGCTGCGTCAGCTGCAGGCGCTGCACCCGCCCTCGTCTGACGCCATCCCCGCCCGTCCGGACGGCGTCCCCGTCGTCTCCGTCGAAACGGCATCACTCGTCGACCGCGTGCGGCGTCTCTCAGGGCGCGGCGCGTCTGCTGGGCCGTCGGGCTGGACGGCGGAGATGCTGCGTCCCCTCATCGTCAACGACCCCTGCATGGACGCCCTCGCCGTCCTCGTCGCCGACATCTCCAACGGCACGCTGGGCGACCCCCTCTCCAAGGGTCTGCTCCTCACGTCGCGTCTCGTCGGCGTCCCGAAACCGCGCGGCGGCCTCCGTCCCATCGCCGTCGGCGAGCTGTTCCCCAAGCTTGCGGGCCTGCACGTGCTCGACCAGATCGGCGGCGCGCTGCCGGCGCTGCTCGGCCCCGTGCAGAAGGGCGTCGGCGTCGCCGGCGGATGCGAGCGCGGCGTGCACGTGCTCCAGGCGGCGCTCGAGCTCGGCGGCGACGACGTCGTGCTGGGCAAGACGGACATCGCCAACGCCTTCAACACCGTCCCGCGCGGCCGCATGCTCGCCGACTGCTACGCACACCCCGAGCTCGCGCCCGCCTTCCGCCAACTCGATTGGTCGTACAACGAGCCCACACGCCTTCTCGTCGTCGATCACGGCGTCGTTCGCGTCGTCTGGTCGTGCGAGGGCACTCGCCAGGGCGACGTCCTCTCTCAGGCCGCCTTCGCCGTCTCTGCCAGGCGCCGCTACGCCGCCGTGCTGTCGGCGCATCCCACCGTCACTGCCGTCGCCATCCACGACGACCTCACGCTCGCCGGCCCGCACGCCGACGTCGTCGCTGCGCTAGACACCTACCAGCGAGAGACGGCGTCAGACGGCCACCGTCTCGTCCCCGAGAAGTGCTCCATCCTATGGCCACACGTCACGCCGACGCCCGCTGCGCTGACTTCTGCCTGCGCGGACCGCGGCTTCCAGATCGTGACGGGGTGCACGGAGGTGTACGGCGCGCCCGTCGGCCTCGACCGCGACGCCATCACCCGCTGGGTCGTCGACGCCGCCGCCCGCGACGCGCAGCTGTTCTCCGACCTCGAGCACCACGAGATGCCGATGCAGGTCTCTGTGCTGCTGCTGCGCGTCAGCGCCGTGCCGACAATGGACTACACCATCCGCACCGTCCCCTCCGACCTCACCCGCGACGCCGCGCGCTCGTTCGACGAACGCGTTCTCCGCACCTTCTATGCCAAGACCGGCATCGCCGTCTCTGACGTGGCACAGCAACTGCTACAACTGCCCATCAGAAACGGCGGCATCGGCCTACGCAGCATCGCGACCGCCTGCGCTCCTGCCTACGCGTCCTCACTCGCCCTCGCAGCGCAGGACATCGCTCCTCTTCTCGCCGCCTCCCACGTCGACTCGACGCCGCCTGACCTCCCCACGGCGCGCGGGCTGTCGGACGCGCTCTCCTTCCTGCGCGACGAGCACGTGCCCGCGGCAGAGAAGACCGATGCGGGTCAGACGTCCGGCGACCCCGCTGCGTTTTTCGTGAAGTTCCGCGACGGCTGCGCGCCGCACTTCCAGCAGCAGCTCACGCGCGCCATATACGACCTGCACTTTCACGGCATCCTCCGCGCCGCCTCTCTCTCCGATCGGGCACGTCTCCTCAGCACGTCGTCGAAGCGAGCTGGTCTCTGGCTGACGGCCACGCCGACGTCGAACGAGCTGTTCATTCCCGACGCTGCCTTCCTTCTCGCCCTCCGCCTCCGCCTCGGCCTTCGCCCCTACGACTTCATGCCGTCTCACTGCGCCTGCGGCGCCAGCCTCGCCGCAGACGCCGACGCCAACTGCTCGCACACGCTCACCTGCCAGCGTCAGCGAGCACGATCCGGTCTCCTCCGCCACAACGGCGTCCTCGCGCGGCTTCTCGCGTACTGCCGCCGCGGCAACGTGCTGTACCAAGAAGCGCCTATGTTCGATCACCGCGTGCCCGACGCCGAGCTCTTCTTCTCCGAGCGAACGCACCACATCGACGTCAGCGTCACGCATCCAGCTGCGGACTCTTACGTCACGCGCGCGGCCACGACCCGTGGTTCTGCGGCGCTTCGACGCGAAGGCGTCAAGCACGCCGGCCACGCGAGCAACGCCGCCAAGGCGGGCGCCCTCTTCACCTCAGCCGTCGTGGAAACGTACGGCGCCTTCGGCGACGCGCTCACCGGCCTGACGCAGACGATCGTGAACCACATCTCCGAAGCGGCCGCCGGCGGCGACACTGCGCACCAGCTCCTCTGCGCGCTCCGTCAGGAACTCTCCGTCGCAGTGCAGAAGGGCAATGCCCGCGTGATTCAGCAGACGATCGCCGCGGCGCGCCACGCATCAGCGTCCACCGGCGGCGGTCACGTGCCGCACTCGCGGCATCTGCGGGACGCCGCCAACGCCGCGCGAGCGCGTGCCTTCGTTCGCAGCTACGACGTCGACGACGGCGACGGCGCTGCCGGTGGCGACGCGGCACCGCTCTGTCCTGACGTCGACTACGTCGTCGTCCCGTCCGACGACGACAACGATGCGGACGGCGTCACGGCGCTTGCAGACGCTCGCTCCTCCGACGGCGACGCGCGCCTCGACGCAGCAGATGGCGACGCCGACGACGCGACTGCGGATGCGTCGGGCGTGGCGCGCGTAGAAGCGACACGCGGCACTGCAGCCTCAGGGCACCGACGCCTCAGCGTCTTCGCGCGTCTCTCGCGCGACCCGCGCGGACACGGCGCTGCGGCGACTGATGACGACGACGGCGATCGAGTGAGCGTCGCAGACGACTGCGGCAGCGCCGACGGACACGGCGACGCTGACGAGGGCGCCAACGGCGTCTTCGACGGCGACAGTAGCTACGACCCGGCGGGCGAGCGCTGAGCGCCACCCGCTGGATCACGGCTGGCGGCGGCGGCCGGCGTGCGTTCGTCGTGATCATGTTCGATCACGGAGTGGCCGGTAGCTCGATCGAGCGTGACACTCCGCGGACCGCAGGGGACAACTGCTGGGTTACGGAGTGTTGCGAGGCGCGCGTTTCTTTCGTAAAGACAGAGAACAAGAAACAGCGCGTGTACCCGCGATTTCGCCGTTCGCTGCGGGTGGCGGTGACGGCTGGATGGCACTTGACACTGGCGAGTGTGCGCGCCGCGAGCTCGGATGTGCGGCGAAGTTCAAGCAGAACGAACTTTGGCGCCCAGCTGT
>DASPNR010000041.1 GCA_035626395.1 Candidatus Limnocylindrales bacterium
AGGCCGCAATATCGACGCCGGCCTCGGCCTCTTTCACGATCGCGACGATCTGTTCCTCGCTGAATTTCGACTTCCTCATGACCCCTCCCGGGCCGTCGGAAAGTCTACTTATCGAGTGTGTCCTATTCAGGGAAGCTTACGTAACGAACTCCCACGTGAGCTGTTTGGGGCTTTTCCGATGTGCGGAAACCTACAACGGAAGCGCGGGCTTCTCGATGCGGCTGGACGGTCTCAGCCCGACCAACAACAACGCTCGTTCGCGCGGGATCGTTATGCATTCCAGCGACTACGTGGAGGACGCTACCTCAAAGATCTGCGGCCGAAGCTGGGGCTGCCCGTCTGTCGATCACAAGTACTATGAAGCGATCATTGCAAAACTGAAGGATGGTTCCCCGTTGCTGTCGCACTACGACGGGCGGTTCGCGATCTAGCAGCTGCGGCGTCGGCAGTTTCCGGCGACGGGCACCGCCGGCACATTTCGCCGCGATGGGATCGGACCGTTCATCGCCAAGGAAGACTCGACCGGTAGCCTCCGTCTGGAGTGGCAAACGTCACCTTACAGGTCGCCTCTGTCTTGCTTCGGCACGGTCCGCCCGGCTTAACGCCCCAATCCAACGCTCGGAGCTGGCCATGCGACCGATCCTTCTGCTCAACCTTGCGCTCTCCGTAGCCGCTGCCGTCGCCGTCAGTGGCTGCGCAACCGAATCGCATCGAAGCCTCGCCCCGCCTGCCGTCGCATCGCACGGCACCGCCTACAGCGGCCCTAGATACAAGCTCGTCATCGGCAAGTTCCAGAACCGGTCGACGTACATGCAGGGCATCTTCTCCGACGGGACCGATCGCCTGGGCAGCCAGGCCAAGACCGCCTTGATGGGACATCTCCAGCAGACCGGTCGTTTCACGCTGGTCGATCGCGCCAACATGGACGAGATCGCCTTCGAGGCCGACGTTTCCGGGAGAAGGCAGCAGCTCACCGGCGCCGAGGTCGCGGTCACCGGCGACGTCACAGAATTCGGGCGACGGAATACCGGGGACGTGCAGGCGTTCGGTCTGCTCGGCGCAGGCGCCAAGCAGACCGCCTACGCCAAGGTCGTGCTCAACATCGTCGACGTTCGTACTTCCCAGGTGCTCTACTCGGCTTTCGGGGCGGGCGAGTACGCGCTCAGCAATCGCGAGATCGCCGGGTTCGGCAGCACCGCCGGCTACGATGCAACCCTGAACGGCAAAGTCCTGGACCTCGCGATTCGCGAGGCCGTCAATCGGCTCGTCGAAGGCCTCGAAAACGGTTCATGGTCGCCGACGTGATGTCCCCGTCAATCGCGCGGCGGCTGCGGACTGCGCTGCTCATGCTTCTGGCCGGCGCGGCGACCAGCGCGTGCCAACCGCAAGCCATGTACCGCTGGGGCGGCTACGAGGACGTGCTCTACCGGTCGCTTGCGCGTCCCGACGGAAGCGACACGGCAACCCACTGCGCAAAGCTGGCTGCCGACGTCCAGCGCACGCTCGCGGAGGGCAAGCGCGTGCCGCCGGGCGTTCACGCACATCTTGGATACCTCTACTACCTGGAGGGCAGCGTCGATGAAGCTCGGCGTCAGTTCGATGCAGAGCGGACCGCGTATCCCGAGTCGGCGGTGTTCGTTGACGGACTGATGGCGAGGCTGGCCGGCGCCGGCCCCGCAGCGATGGTTACGTCCGCTCCGGTGGCCACTGCTACGGCATCGACGCCTGCACCGCACAACCAGTGAGCTCCGAGATGAAGCACGCATTCGTGATCATGTCGGTGTTGGCCTTGGTCTCCGGCTGCATTAGGCCGCCAGACTATTCAGCCTTTCGTACGCACCAGCCCAAGAGCATTCTCGTGCTTCCGCCGATGAATCAGACGGTCGCGGTCGAGGCTCCATACTCCTATCTTTCTACCGTCAGCATGCCGCTGGCCGAGGCGGGATACTACGTCTTCCCTGTCGGCGTCGTGGACGCGTTCCTCAAGGAGAACGGGCTGCCGACGCCCGGCGAGATGCACAGCGTGCCGGTGCAGAAACTAGGCGAAGTGTTCGGCGCAGACTCGGTGCTTTACGTGACGATTACGGAGTGGGGGCAGAAGTATGTCGTCCTCAGCTCGAATACGATCGTGGCCGCGGAAGCACGCCTATTGGATGCCGACACGGGCATCCAGATCTGGCAAGGCAAGGTCCGATTGGTCCAGCAGTCCGGCGGCAGTGGCAACCTCGTTGCCGACCTCATCGTGGCCGTGGTCGAACAGATCATTGATTCGTCCACGGATCAGGCGCGGCTACTGTCACGCCCTGCCAACTTCGCGCTACTGACACACCAGCAGACTGGGTTGCCGCCGGGGCCGCGGCATCCCGCGTATGCCAGCGATTCGCGCGGACGGTAGGGGTGGAAGGAGACGGCTGCCCAAGATGGCTCCGCAGCAGGCAAGCCCGGCGGTGGGGCTCTTCGGGAGGAGACGCTGCCGGCCGCTGTCTGGTCCTCTCGCACGTCCGTGCTGGTTGCCTGAGCTCAATTGGGCGCTCGGATCTTCAGAAGTTCGCCGGGCGTACTACGGGGCCATCGGGCACGAAAGGGCACGTTCATCACCACGTCCGACTGCTCGTCGGGGGCACCGCTACGTCTCTCAGATCGACAGCAAGATCGTGCTGGTAGTAGCGCGACACGCTATCGCGTAAGGCGACAGCCAGTTTGCAAAGCCGAGCTGGCGCCGCATCGGTTTCTCGACCAGGTGCTCGAGTCCG
The DNA here is from genome assembly GCA_035626395.1 of Candidatus Limnocylindrales bacterium. Lineage (NCBI taxonomy): Bacteria > Bacillati > Chloroflexota > Candidatus Limnocylindria > Candidatus Limnocylindrales > Candidatus Limnocylindrales bacterium. Next base: position 2,754 of record DASPNR010000041.1, read on the forward strand.
AGCTCGCTTGGCGTGAGGAGCGGCGTGTCCGAACCTCGCATCAGCGCCTGCCCACCGGTCAGACCATCGGCAGCTTCGACTTCAGCTTCCAACCGTCCATCGAACGCAGCCGGATCGAGACGTTGGAACATGCCAGTGGATCCGCGAGAACCGCACGCTGCTGATCCAGGGGCCGCCCGGCCTGGGAAAGACGCACTTGGCCATCGCGCTTGCGGTGCGTGCCGTCGAGTGCGGCTTCGGTGTCAGCTTCTGCCGGCTCGACGAGCTGATGGCCGCGCTGCGGCGCGACGCGAACTTAAGTCCCTCCCGCCTTCGGCGAAAGAAGTATCTCTCGTCATCGCTGCTGGTCATCGACGAGGTCGGCTTCGATCCGATGACGCGCCAGGAGGCCAGCCTGTTCTTTCGCCTGGTGTCCCACCGCTACCAGCGCGGCAGCATCCTGATCACGACGAACAAGGGGATTCGCGAGTGGCCTGAGATCCTGGCCGGCGACGAGGTGCTGGCCGCCGCGATCCTGGACCGGCTGCTGCACAATAGCCACGTCCTGGACATCAAGGGGCGCAGCTACAGGCTCCGGGACCTGGAACGGGCCGTGAGCCGCCACCGCCGGTGCGTCAGCCGCGCTCACTCGGCCGCCGAGGCGCCCGGTGAGCGCAATCCTTTTGCCGCTGCGCCTACTCCGGACAGCTCTCGTCGTCCGCCCCGTTGTCGAAGATATCGCAGTCGACGTCCAGGCCATCGGCGACGACGACGGCCGAGCAAGCGAAGCAACGACCAACGGCCGTCAGGCATTCGGCACGTGCTTGGTTGCTGGCCGAGGGCGTGCACGTGCCGTTGATCAGCTCATCGAGCGGCTGTCCCGCGCACTTGCCGTCCAGCGCGCCGAGCAGTCCGGCTTCCGCGTCCTCTTCCTGCGGAGTCAGGCAGCCTGCCAGTTCCTCGCCCGTCGTGGCCTGCGTGACCTTCTTGCCGAGCAGCGCCGCCTTCTTGCACTTGTTGAAGCTGTTGAACACGCCGCCGGTCACCGCCTGCTGGGCGGTCAGCACTGCGGACTGGCATGCGAATGCCGCCTTGTCTCCGACGACGAAATCTTCGGGGAAATCGTCGACCAGGTTGTCGTAGATGAGCTCCGAAATGAGCCGCGTGAACGATGCCGCCTGCGCGGCGTCGGTGTAGCCGAAGTGCGGGGCGCTGGCGTCGCATGGCTCGGCCAGCGCGGCGACCTTCTCGATGGCCTTTTGAATCTTGGCCTGCGGCTTGGGCGCGCCGGCGCAGGCCAGAAAGTCCGAGCCATCCTTGGCGTAGGCCTTCAGGCACTTGTTGTAGGCTTTGTTGGCCGTCTTGAAGATGCCGGCCATGCCCTTGTTGACGGCGTTGACGCAGTCCTGCTGATCGTCGTTCAGGGCGACCTCCGCGCGGCAGTCGGCGGAGCAGCCGTCGCCGCCCGCGGTATTGCCGTCCTCGCAGGTTTCCCCGCCGGTGACGTAGCCGTCGTTGCACACCTCGGTGCCGATGGTGAAGAAGACCGTCACACGCACCGTATCGACGGCAACGCCGGAGCAGCCGTTGCTGTCGATGCGCACGCCGAAGTCCGCATCCTCGACGTCGGCCAGCGTCCAGGTCGTGCCCCAGCCATCGTCGGCCGCGCCGAGATAGAAGTACTGTGTCAGATCGCAGCTGTTGGCGTAGTAGGAGGGCAGCGACTTGGGAGTGCCGACCGGAGTGCCGTCCTTGACGAGCTGGATCGTGCCCTGGCAGCCGAGGTCGGCGATCTTGGGCTCGACCGCAAAGCCGTCGATGGAGGTTGCGCTGGCCGGCAGATCGAAGCCGAAGCCGGCAACCGACACGAACTGGGCGCCGGTCGAGGACGCGCACGCGCTGTCGGCATTGCCGGCGGCCGAGCTGCAGCCTGAGCCGAACGTGCAGTCGGCAACCGAGCCGGCATGGTTCGCGCCGACAAAGCCGTCGTGGGCGGAGGCGGAGGTGGCGGCAAGGAGAATGGCGAGGGCGGTGATGCGCGACAGAGCTGTATGCGTCATGGGCGGGCGTTCTGCGGGGCTTTGTCGGCTGATGCAAGGCGGGGCGCGAATACGGTTATCGAGGTAGAGCAGCAGGGGGAGCAGGCAGGTCGCGTGGTCGGGCGCGCATCGTGCCGTGCGTCGCGAATGCGGCCAGGCGCGTGCGCGTTGCGGCGCGTGGCCATGGTACGGCGATGACTCGCGCGGCGTGCACTGAGCGCGCCGCGCGGGCTCGACTAATCGGCGGAGTCGACGATACCGCGGATGATGCCGAGCTTGAGCAGGTCCTGAGGTCGGATCTTCAGATCGCTCGCCGTTTGCGCGATGCCCTCGGCGCCGCGCTTGAGCACGGCGGCGGCGGCTTCGGGCGCCAGCACCGTAAAGTAACTGTCGGGCGTCGCCCAAAGATTCCCAGGCGCTGCCAGCGCCAGCGCCCCGCCCGACGTGCCCTCGCCGATGACGACCGATGTGATCGGCACGCGCGCTTCGGCCACCGCGGCATACGTCTGCGCAATGGCGGCGCCGATGCCGCCGCGCTCGGCTTCGGCGTCATTGCTCGCGCCGGGCGTGTCGATGAGCGTCAGGATCGGAATGCCGAGCCGGCTTGCCATGCGCAGCAGCCGCGTAGCCGTGCGAAAGCCTGCCGGCCGCGTCGCGGTGCCGCACTGCGCGGCAAAGGCGATCGGGCGGCCGCCGCGCAGGCCAAAGCCGCAAAGCATGCCGTCGTCCACGCCGCCGCACCGGTCGCCGCGGATCTCCTCATAGCCGCCATCGAAGTAGGCACGAAGGTAGTCGCGGGCGCGCGGTCGGGCAGCGTCCCGCGCATGGAGAACCGCCTGCCACCCCGTCTCCGGAAGCGCCGTCTTGCCAAGCGCACGCGGAGGGTCAGCCGGCGCCGCATCGGCCGGCGGCCGAAGAAGACGCAGCCAGCGTCCCAGCGTGGCCGCCAGCTCCTCGGGCGCGACGATCGCGTCGATGTGCCCCGCGGCGAGCTGTGCTTCGGCGCTGTATGCAGCAGGATCGGCGCCGGCAGGACGCACGCGCGACCCCGCAAACCCGATCTGCGCCGACGGCTCGGCAAGAATGATGTCGGCACCGGCGCCCAGCGTCGCCCAGCCGCCTCCGGTAGTGGGATCGCACGCCACGGCGATCTGCGCCAGACCGGCGGCGCGCGTCATCGCCGACTGCGCGGCGATGCGCTGGAGCTGCCCGAGCGCGAGCATCCCCTCCTGCAAGCGGCTGCCGCCGGTGGCGATGAGCGTCACAAGCGGCAGTCGCCGCTCGCGGGCCGCGGTGTGCGCAGCTTCGATGCGGTCACCGGTGCGCACGCCGAGAGAGCCGCCGAGGAAGCCGAACTCGAGCGACAGCAGCATGGCGGGCGAGCCGCCGATGGTGGCGGTGCCGCAGACGATCGATTCGGTTTCGCCGGTGCGCTCGTGCGCCTGCCGTCGCAGCTCGTCATAGCCTGGCCATGCCAGCGGATTGTCGGGGTGGGGCGTGGCCGGTGACGGCAGCTCGGTAAAGTCGTCGGCCACGGCGGCGATGGCCTGCCGGGCGGTGTGACGGCCGGCGGCTGGCGTGCGGTGAGGCATGGCGCGAGAGATGGTTGGGGCGGGGTGGGAGAGCAAGCGGTGCCTCCAACGCAGCGACGTTTGCCATCTCGGCGCGTTCGAAGCGTCGCGGAATGGCGCGCGATCCGCGTATTCAGGAAGCCGCCGCCATTGCGCCCACCGCCCGGCCAGTGCTATCAGCGCCCGGGCGAGGACTGCAGCGGCGCATCAACGTCGCACCGGATGCCGGCGACGAGTCGGCAGGGGGTTCCAAGCATGGTCGATCACCGGCGGTTCGTATTCCGCGCATCATGGAAGTGCGCGCTCTTGGCGGCGCTTCTAGCCACAGCAACAGCCGCTGCACCCGCTCTGGCCCATCAGCCCAGCACCGTGCGCCTGGTGCTGGAGGCGGCGCCCGGCTCCGGCCCCGTCGATCTTGCGGCAACCGGCAAAGGCGACCTGAAAATCCAACTCAGACTCACCAACTACGATCCAACCTACGACGTCCTCGTACGCTTCCCTGCCTGTCACTACGACGCGGTCTCCGAGGGCGTGGTGATGAAGAACCTCGAAGGCCTGCTGCGCGGCGAGATCGGTACGGCCGAAGCTGTCCTCGGCAACGCCGTGATGGATCCGGCCTGGTCGATCTGCGTCGAGTCCGGCAAGCCGCGCGGCATCTTCCTGCTGGCGCGCGGCGCTTCGGTCGACATCAAGGCCAGCGTCGACTTCCGCGCGCTCGGCAATCAGCACGTCTGGCTGCTCGGCGAGATGTTCGCATTCGATCCCGAAAACCGCGGGCAGGAGGAGGTCGGGTTCGAGGATCTGCTGGCGCGCAAGAGGATCGACCAGCGCACGCTCGAAGAGCTGCTGCGCCGCCTGGCGCCGGCCGGCGAGATTCCCTTCGACCTGTACGCCAACGTCGCCCGCGACGACAAGGGCATCCGCTACCGCCTGGCCAGCTACGCCGAGCTGTACCTGAAGGGCCAGCCCACCGAAGAAGATGGCGGTGGTCATCAAACCACCGAGTACGTCGACGGCGCGCTGCCGGTCGACCTCGAGGATTTCCAGACGTTCAAGCCGGCGCTTCCGCGCGATCCGGTGTACGACCCGAACCACGAGAGCGTGCGCCTCGTGCCCACCGACTCCAAGGGCCCGCAGCCGGGCGACTGCGACTGCCGCGAGCCTTCGCGCAACGACTGCGTCACGTATCAATGCGATCCGAACGAGCGCGCCGCTGGCGCGGTGCAGGAGCTCGGCCCGCGCGGCGGCACCACCTACACGGTCACCGGCCGCTACTCGGCCAAGTGGACCGACCATACGCTGCATCCGGCATGGGGATGGCGCGCGCTCGCATGGTGGAACAGCCCGAGCGGCTGGGTCGTGCTGGCCGAGGACTGGGTGAAGTGGGACGGCAGCTACTCGCTGACCTTCAGCCGCTCCGGCTACACCGGCCAGCACCTTCGCATGCAGTTCCGCGCCTACAACCGCTACTACGAGCCGATGGACGAGGACGACAACAAGTTCCGCTGGATCAATCCCGACCGCTTCGGCATCTCGAGTTCGCACAACGAAGGCCACTGGTACGCCGACACCGACGGCGGCACCGCCAACGGACTCGGCGAAGTTTACTTCCGCGCCTACGAGCTGTGGTCGGGCCTGTACTGGCGCGGCGGCATCAATCCGCTGCGCGACAATCCCATCAAGCTCTACTACCCCAACACCGAGTACGACTGCGGCGACGGCAGCGGCGTGCCCTGGAGCTGCGCCAGCACCGGCGGCACGATCTGGCTGATCGCCTCGCACGGCCTGCAGCGCGACGTCGTGCAGCACGAGTTCGGACATCAGGTGAACAACGAGTTTCACCTCAACCGCCGTCCCGCGGGAGCTGGCGGCGCCCATACGATCACCGTCTGCTACAACCAGGGCCTGGCGCTGCGAGAGGGGTACGCCAACTTCATGCCGTGCTGGGTGCAGGCCAACAGGTCGTCGCAGCCGGCCTCGGATGTGTGCGGGTTCAACATCGAGGCGCCGGGCTCGAGCTTCTGCAAGACGCCCGGCAACAACAATGAAGGCTGGGTCGGCGCAACGTTCTGGGACCTGCACGACAGCCGCGCCGACGGCAACGACATCCTGTGGTTCAACCACGAGGGCGCGGCGCATTCGATCTATCTGAGTGACCCGCCTTCGGCCGACGGCGTCTCCCTCGGCATGGACGACTACCGCGACAACTACCGCAATGCGGCAAGCGACGGGCACGAGACGTACATCGACGACATCTTCGAGCAGAACGACACGGACTGAGTGCGGCGAGCAGGGATCGGGCGCGGCGGTGGCCGCGTCCGGTCTCGGCGCCGCAGCGGTGCGCCGGATTGTGCCGCAAGCCCTTCGGCTGCGGGCGCGATGCATCCCACCGCGCCGTCCATGGCCGGACAGGACCAGAGCGGATGGGCTGCGCCCATGGCAGGCGTGGATTCCGCTCATGGCCAGGGATGACCGTATCGAGGACGCGCCCATCGTCGACAGGCTCAACCCGTCCACCGGCCGCCGATTTTGCAGCTCATGGCCGCTCAGCCGACCGGCGCCGTATTCCAAACGGAACACAATCCCGCCGCCGTCCTTTCGCCGCCCTTGACCCACGGCGAGCGCTCGTGTTTCTATCGCCTCAGCCCACCCGTGAGAGTGACAACATGTCGGCAGGCAACCTTCGCTACGCAGTCCTCGGCCTCGTCTCCTCCAAACCCGAAGGCATTCACGGCTACCGCCTGAAAGGCGAATGCGAGTCCATCGCCGATGAGTTCTGGGCCATGAACTATGGCCGGCTCTACCGAATCCTCGACCTTCTGGAGCGGGCAGGCGAGCTGACGGTGACCGACGAGATCCAGCACGGGCGGCCCAACCGCAAAGTCTACCGCATCACGGAAAAGGGCCGACAGAGCCTCGATGACTGGCTGCTCCAGCCGGTTCAGGACGGCGCAACGCCGCTTCGCGACGAGCTGGTCCTGAAGCTCCTTTTCCTCGGCACCGCCGACATCGACCGGATCTATCCCATGATCGTCCAGCAGCGGCGGATCTATCTGACCCGCCTTGCGCAGGTCACCCGCCGACGGCGCCGGCTCGAGAAGGCCGGCATGGACCTCAATGCCACCGGCATCATCATGGACGGCGCCGAGATGAGGGTCCGCGCCGATCTGTCCTGGCTGGACATGATCGAGCGGCGCCTGCTACGCCAGTCCTGACGTGCCCTCACGCTCGGTAACTCTCAGCGACGTCCACAAGAGCTTCGGCGAGGGCACGACCAGGGTCCACGCTCTGCGCGGCATGACGCTCGATGTTCCCGCAGGGCAGATGTGCGCCATCATGGGCCCGAGCGGCTCGGGAAAGAGCACGATCCTTCACCTGGCGGCCGGCCTGTTGCTGCCGGATTCGGGGACGGTGCGTCTGGGCGACCGCCACCTCTCGACAATGAGCGCCGATGAGCTCGCGGTACTGCGCCGCCGCGAAATCGGCATCATCTTTCAGTTCTTCAATCTTCTGCCCTACCTGACGGCCGAAGAGAACGTGGCATTGCCCCTGCGGCTCGACGGTGTGGCGGCGGCCCAGGAGCGCGAGCGCGTCAACCGGTCGCTCGAGCTCGTCAAGATGGACCACCGCCGCGAGCATCGCGCGGCCGACCTTTCCGGCGGTGAGATGCAGCGCGTGGCGATCGCACGGGCGCTGGCAATCTCGCCGTCCGTCGTCCTGGCGGACGAGCCCACCGGGAACCTCGACTCCGTCAATGGTCGCCAGATCATCGAGCTTCTGCGGGACATCAACGAGGAGCTGAACGTGACGACGCTGGTCGTCACGCACGATCCGGTATGGGGTTCCTTCTGCGACAGGATCGTCCGGATGCGCGACGGGCAGATTACTGAGGATATCTTCCTGGGCAGCGACGCGGCCTGAGCCGGTCGGAAGCGACGGTGCCTACCAGCGCACCGCCATCGCCGCATAGCTCCAGCTCGAGCTCTCCGCCGTGTGCAGGATGAGCAGGTCGCCGGGCGAGAGCCGCCCGGCGCGCTTCAGCTCGTCGAGCAGGATCAGGATCGACGCCGAGATCGTGTTGCCGACCGTCGCGATGTTGATCGGGACGCGTTCGGCAGGAAGCCCATGCGCAGCGGCGATGCGATGCAGGTTTCCGGTCGCTTGGTGCGTCAGGAAGAATCGTACGTCGCTCTGGGTGACGCCCATCTCTTCCATCATCACCCGCGCAGCATGCGCGGCCAGCTCTCCTCCTCGGCGCAGTACGCGACGAAAGTCGTGATGGCCCAGATATTCGAGCCCGGCGGCCGACTCCGGCGACGGCGGCGTGGCCGACATCAGTCCGCGGAACAAAATTCCCGGCGTGTCCTCCGATGAGTTGGTGACGAGCCGAATGGCGAGCATCTCCGCCCCGGCCGGCGCCTCGGTGCGGCGCATCACCCACGCGCCGGCGCCGTCGGCGTAAAGGGCGGTGCTCATCTTATGATCGCGAGGGACCTCCTCGCCGAAACGGAAGAACGGCGAGATCGTGTCGGCGGCGACGACCAGCGCGGTGGTTGCCCGGCCGCTGCGCAGCAGGCTCTCCGCGAGCAGGCTGCCGCGAAACAACCCGGTGCACGGCGCATGAACGCTGAATGCCGGCACGCCTCGGAGGCCGAGCTTGGCGGCCACGGCATGATCGAACGTCGGATTGACGAAATCCGGTGTCGTGGTGACGGCGACGAGCAGGTCGATGTCCTGGATCGCCAGGCCCGCGTCGTCGACGGCGCGGCGGCCGGCCTGCGCGGCAAGATCGCTGCACATCTGTCCGTCGGCAGGGGCCGCACAATCGTGGCGGCGGGCCCAGCGCCGCTCGCGCACGTCGAACAGCTCGGCAACGTGGGCGGCGGCAATGCCGGTCAGGCGCTCGATTTCCTCGTTGCCGACGATGCGCGTCGGCAGCGCGGAGCCGACTCCGAGAATGCGCACATTGGCGGCGTCTTTCACGCCCGCCATCATGCTTGCGAGGCGTCTCGCATTCCACCGGCATGGCGGCCGGCGACGCGGATTATTCGTGCCGCGGTCACGCTTCGACGGCCCCGCTCCCTGTGCCTACTCGTACCGCACGCCCTCCAGCGCCGGCTGCAGCAGCGCGACGCGCGCCGCGCCCACGCCGGCGACGGCCGCTGCGGCGACCGACAGCGCCAGGCAGATGGCTGCGCTGTCCCAGGCGAACCGCGGCACCAGCACATATCCGACGAGGATCGGGTAGTTGAAGCTGACCCATACCCACGCCGAAACGGCGCCGATGGCGGTGCCGAGCAGCGCGGCCGCAACGCCGATGCACACGGCCTCGGTGGCCATCGTGCGCATGATCGTCGAATCCAAGGCGCCGGCGAGGCGAAGCAACGCCAGCTCGCGACGGCGGTCGAGCACGTACGAGGCCATCAGGTCGCCGATGCCGGCCACAGCCAGGAAGACGACGAGCAGCTTGATCGTGTCGATGTCGGCGAAGGCCTGCCCGATCAGGCCATCGACGCGGGCGACCATCTCGCGTGTCGCGAGAATCGACAGCGCATGCGTCGCACCGGCCGATCTGCCCACGTCGCTGCGCAGATCCGACATCGTTGCTCCCGGCGCCAGCTCGACCGAGTAGTAGTTGACGAGCGAGTCGTTCCAGCGATCGCGATACAGGCGCCGTGCAACGATCACCGATCCCTTGTCGGAGGTGTAGTCGGAAACGACGGCGACCACGGGCAACGCAAGCGCGCCGCCTGGAGTCGCGACCTCGATCGCATCGCCGGCATCGACGCCGAAGTGCCGCACGAAGTTCTCGGACACTGCGGCCGCAGTTCCGGCGTTGATCGCGGCGACCGCGCCGGCGACGTCCTCGGGCTGCTGCGCGGACTGCCGCACTGCGCTGAGGAGCATTCCCGGGCTCAGCGCCGCAACGGCGATGCGCTGTCCGCGAAAGAGCTGCCCCTGCGCGACGCGCAGCACTTCCACGCCGCTGACCGACGGCAACGCGGCGAGCGACGCTTCGATGTCGCCGCTGACCGGCGCCGGCAGCCAGCCACCGCCGCTGGCACGCGCCGACACCAGCGCATCGCCGGCAAAGCCGTACCAGCTCGCGACCGAGGATCGGAAGCTCACCACCAGGCTGCTGGCGCCGATGGCCACGGCAATCGACAACGCCACCGCGCAAGCGGTGACGAGGCTTCGATCGCTGCTGCGGCGCAGATTCTCGGCGGCAAGCTGTCCGGTGATTCCGCCCATCCGCGTCAGCGGCGCGTACAGAGACGACCAGAGCCACGGCAGCAGCGGAGCCAGCGCCAGGACGCTGCCGAGCACCGTTGCAACGCCGCCGAGCGTGCACCAAAGCGCCGACACCGTGGCCACGCCGTGCCCGATCGCCGCGGCGCCGAGCGCGGTCGAGGACACGCCGATCAGCAGAATCGGCTGAAGCGGCAGCCGCGCGGACGAAACCGTCTTCTCGGTCCCGCGCTGCAGCACCAACGGGTCCAGACGAGCCAGCGCTCGCGCGGGCAGGAACGCCGAAGCTGCGGCCGTCAGCGTGCCGCCGAGCGGATGCACGATGAGCAGGATCAGCGGGTCGATGCTGAGAATGGGACTGTCGAATGCGATCGCATAGTTGAGGCTCATGCCCGCGGCGACATCGCCCGCGACGAAGTTCGCGAGCAGCAGCCCGATGCCGACGCCGACGAAGGAGCCGGCCGCGCCCAGGATCGCAGCCTCGGCGATCATGGTGCGCACCAGATCGCCCGCCTTGGCCCCCAGCGTCATCAGCGTGGCCATGTTGGGCGTGCGCTGCCGCACGAGCGTCGTCGCCGATGCATAGACGATGAAGATGGACGCCAGCAGCGCCAGCGTGCTCATGCCGACCAGCGTTGCGCGAAGACCGTCCACGACTTGCGCGCCGAGCAGGCGCCGCTGCGCCGGCTCGGCCACGACCAGTTCCGGCGGAAGCGCGCGCTCCAGCGCTGCCTTGGCAGCATCCAGCGTCACGCCGTCGGCGACGCGGACGTCGATCTGATCGATCTGTGATGCGGTCAGGTCGCCGCGCCGGCCGGCCACGGGCTGTGCGGCCGGCAGGTACATTGCCACGACCTGCCCGCCAAACGCCTCGGGCAGGCCCTTGGGCGCGAAGATGCCGCGCACCGTGTATTCGTGCGTGCCGTCGACGCCCGACAGCACGACTCTACTTTCCAGGCTCAGGCCACGCTCGCGCGCCACGGGCTCGGGCAGGAAGACCGCGCGCGGGTCGTTGAGGATTGCGAAATCGTCGGCCGTCCGTGCCAGCGTCTCGACGCCGTACAGGTCGAGCACGTCCTTTTGCATCACGTCGATGCCGAACAGCTCCAGCGTCTGCTCCGGTGCATCGGCGAAGGCGACGGCCCCGCGCACCATGCCGGCGGCCTGGCGGACTTCCGGCACCCGCCGGACGGTTTCGAGAACATCCTCGGAGAAGCCGGCCTCGCCGGTGCCGATGGTGATCTGCAACTGCGCCTTCCCGGCCATGCGCGCCAGGTCGGCCATGTAGCCGGCGACGATGCTGTCGGTGGCCACTCGCATTGCAGTCAGCAGTGCCACGCCCGTGGCCACCGACCCGACCACGAGCGCGACGCGAACGGGCCGTGCAATCAGCTCACGGCGGCTGACGGTCCAGAGGAGGCTGAGGAGGCTTCGCAACGATGCTCCGTGCTGCCGCCGCGACAGCAGGGAAGCATCTTAAGGGTGCACGGGCGGCGGCCCCAGACGTTTCGGTCATGGCGGCGGCCGCCGGCCCGATCATTATTTCGAATGGCAATATGCGCCGATGCCGCGTCCGCGGACGCGTTTCGCCGCAGTCCTGCCGGGCCGAAGAGGGTGCTTCCCTGAGACGGTCCGCTGGCGTACCTTTTCCCGAGCCTGCAGCCCGGGGGGTCCGCCATGAAGACCTGGCATTGCATCGCGATTACCGCGGTCACAGTCGCCGCAGTCACCGTTTGTTGTGTTGCGGGAACGGCGCACGCCGCGCACCGCACCGTCCTCGGCTCCTCGCTGCTCGTCAAGGATCCGCAGCCGGCGGCGCCCGAGAAGCGCAAGCTGGTCGTCCAAGGCAACGAGCCGGCCAGCCCCGACCTCATCGTCGGTGATCCGACTGCCAGCGGCGCGAGCATTACGATCTTCCTCGACGGCACGGTGCCGGCCACGGCCACCTACCAGCTACCGCAAGGTCTTGCGCCGTCCGGAAAGCCATTCTGGAAGGCGACCAAGACCGGCTTCGCCTACAAAGACAAGACCGGCGTCAACGGCCCGGTCAAAACGGCCAGGCTCGCCAGATCCGGCAGCGGTGCGCTGAGCGTTACCGCCATCGCCGCGGGCAAGGCAGCGCCGATCTCGCTGATGCCGCCGAACACCGGGACGCGCGGCTGCGTGCGGCTCGATGTGAGCGGCGGCGACAGCTACCACGTCCTGTTCGGCGACGATGCCAGCATTTCGAAGAACGATGCGCGGACGTTTCTCATCCAGTCGCCGGTGCAGGAGGGCCTCTGCTGTCCCGCAGCCTGCGAGCCGCTCGATGGATGTCACGATGCCGGCACCTGCAATCCCGACACCGGCGTGTGCAGCAATCCCCCCAAGCCCGACGACAGTCCCTGCAGCGACGGCAACCTTTGCACGGGCGCCGACCGCTGCGTGGACGGGATCTGCCAGGGTCTTCCGCGCCTGTGCGCCGATCCGCCTGCCTGCCACGATCGCGGCACGTGCGACACCACAACCGGGGAATGCCTTGCCGCAGTGCCGATGATCGACGGCGCATCCTGCGATGACGGCGACCTGACGACCAAGGACGACGCGTGCCAGGCCGGCCAGTGCATCGGCCAGCCATACGACTGCACTGCCCCCGACCTCTGCCACGAAAATGGCACGCACAATGGCGACGGCACCTGCACCGCGGGCCCGCCCTTGGCGACGATCCACCCATCCAACCCGTTCCCCGTCCAGCGGTTTTTCACCGTGTCCGGAGCGCCGGGCACGACGGCGCCCGGCGCGACCGTGGAGATCACGAATCACCGTACTCTGGAGACGGTCACGGCTACCGCGGCAGAGAATGGAAGCTTCAGCGGCGATATCGCCGGCATCCCGGTCGACACGTTCTCGGCGGTGCGCGCGGGCGTGCCTGGAGAGCTGGACGTCACCGTGTCCGACACCGGTACGGCATGCGGCGGACAGTGCGAGGCAGGCGGCGCCATCGATGCCGAGCTGACCGGGCTCGGCGAGCTGTCTGGAACCTGCGCAAGCTATCTTTCGCCGACATGCAAGCTGACGCAGGAGTCGCACTGCCAGACGATTCATCAGCTTCCGCTATGCGTCGGGACGACCTGCAGATTCCTCGAGAACAGCTCGCCAGAGGACGCGTTCGACTACTTCTATTTGCAGGTCGACGGTTACCAGGACGCCGAGCTGTGGATCCACCTGTACGGAAACAATCTGACCAACGAGGTCTTCACTCCCAGTGTCTTCGCATGCACCGAAGGTCAGGGAAGGTTGTTCGCGCCCAACTTCCAGCAAACGGCACTCATCGATTCGCAGACCGGAAGGATCACGAACTACCCGCTGCTGCGCGACATCACCAGGAACTCGTTGTCGTGCAAGACGTTCGAAAACGGCCCCGTCATCCGTTTGATCAAATCGGACATCAACCCGCGGGGGTATTACTTTCGGTTCCTGCCCGATGCCGGCGAGACCGGCAGCCCCTACAGCGAAATGGACGTGGTGCTCGAGGCTTCCAACCATGATCGCGCTTGTTACGGCGGCGCGAACGACGGCCAACCGTGTTCGCCGGACCTACCCAATGACTGCCCCGACGGCACCTGCGCCTGGGAGCGGTTCGACGTGATCCGCTACACGATCAACATTCATCCGCATCCGCTGGTGAACACGCTCGACGACCACGACGACGGCACCTGCAGCAAGCTCGACTGCACTCTTCGCGAGGCCATGAACGCGGCCAACAAGCTGGCCGGCGGCATCATCAGGTTCAGCGTCAGCGGAACCATCACGCTGCAAGATGAGCTGCCGACGGTGGCCGCCGATATGACCATCGACGGCGAGGGGCAGAACGTGACGATCAGCGGCAACGATGCGGTTCGCGTGTTCTCCGTCGATCAGGACACGACGCTGAGCCTGAGCCGGCTGACCGTCGCCGACGGAAGCGCCGACGAGGGCGGCGCGATCCGTTGCGACGCCTGCTTTCTCAACATCGATCGCTGCACGCTGCGTGGGAACTTCGCCAGTAGTTCCGGCGGAGCCATCTACACCACCGGCGCGACGTCGATCTCCAACAGCACGTTCGTCGGGAACGTGGCAACCGGCGCGGGCGGTGCGATCCATGACCTTTCGGCGGGACAGGTCACGGCCACGCACGTGACGTTCGCGGATAATGTCGCCTCCACCGGCAACGCGCTTTGCGGCACCGGCGGTTTCTTCTCCACACTCCTCAACTCCATCGTCGTCGGTGGAGGCGGCAGCAACTGCTGCGACGTCTCCGTCTTCGGCGAGCACAGCGTTTCCACCGATGCATCGTGCGGAGGAGCGACGCAGGTCAGCGCGGCGGCGATCAATCTCGATCCGGCCGGTCTCCAGGACAATGGCGGCCCGACGCGTACGATCGCGGTCCTGCCGCCGAGCGCCGCAATCGACGCGGCGGACGGCGCAGCGTGCGCCGCCGCGCCTGTGGGCGCTGTGGATCAGCGCGGCTACGACCGCGTTGGCGCATGCGACATCGGCGCGTTCGAGGTCGGGGCAACGTCGCCAGAGCCGTAAACGCAGCCAGGACGCAGCCGTCCGTGCGGGACGCGCCGGGGTGACGTGACTCCAGCACATCCGCGGCATTGCCGCCGCCCCATGCTTCCAGCACCATCGCGCGTCTCGACGGCGGAGGGGAAGCGGTGAACGAGCGGCAGCGGTTGATGGAGAAGCTCCGGCGCATCGAGGCGCTGTGCGCGCGGCCGGGCACCGAAGGCGAGAGGCTGGCGGCTGCGCGGGCTCGCGAGCGGATTCTGGCGCGGCTGGCGCAGGGAACGCGCTCCGGCGACGGCTCCGGCTACGACGGCACGTTCGGGTCGGGCCCACGCTCGCGCAACGGCGATTCGCGGCGCGAGGATACGCCCATCGAGATGCGCTTTCGCGTGACCAACGAATGGTCGCGCCGGCTTCTGCTGGCGCTGCTGCAGCGGCACGGCATCCGGCCCTACCGCCGGCCGGGCCAGCGGCACACCACCGTGATGGCGCGAATGCCAGGCCGCTTCGCCTACGACGTCTTCTGGCCGCAGTTCGAGGAGCTGGACCGCCGGCTGCAGGAGCAGTTCCACACCGTTACCGACGGCTTCGTCGCCGAGGTGGCACGGGAAGCGCCGCGCAAAGCGTACGGCGGATAGTCGAATCGCTGCCAGCCGGCACGCGGAAGCGCCGGCCATCGATCGCGAAGTCGCACCCACGCCCGCTCTCGCCGGCGATGCGATGTCGGCACTGACCGACTCCGACTGCCGCCGCGGACCTGCGTGTCGACAAACGGCTATTCCTTCTGCCCGGGCGCGACGGCGACTTTGCACGCGTTGGCGTCCTCGTCGTGGCCGCAGGACGTGCGGGAGTTCTCCTGCTGCGCCTCTCTCAGCGACTCCAGCATCTCAGCGTCGAGCGCAGCGACGCCAGTGCAGCCCTCGCGGCTGCTGCCTTCGAGCAGCGCCTTCGCCAGCGCCGCAGCATCCCGCCCCTGGCTGTGCAGCGCCTGCCAGGCGATTCCGTGCGCGACCGACGGGTCCGCACACGCCAGATCCACGAGGTACTGCGTCACCGCCGCCGGCGTGCCGGCCGCCCCGCCGCTGGCCGAAAGGTCGGTCATCCCGACATCCGCATCGTCCAGGACGGCGCCAGTCATCTTGGCCCCACGCAGCAGCGCGCCCTGCAGAAGAGCGCCGCGCAGATTGGCATTGGACAGATCGGCCTCCGACAGGTCGGCGCCGCGAAGGTCGGCGCGCTCGAGGTTCGCACGCTCGAGCTTCGCGCCGCGCAGCACCGCCCCTCGCAGATGCGCGTCGGCTACGAATGTGCCGGCCATCTGTGCCTCGCTCATCACCGCGCCGCACAGCTTGGTGGCGGCCAGCCGCGCCTCGGTCAGCCGCGCCGACGAGAGGTTGGCGCGGTTCATCCGCGCGCCCGACATCGAGCCATAGTGGATTTTTGCCCAGGAAAGATCGGCCCCCTCGAGCACGGCATCATCGAACATCGCTTGCTGCATCGAGGCCCACGAGAAGTTGGCTCCGGCAAGGCGGGTCCGCACCAGGCCGATCGGCTCGCACTCGGGCGGGTCCTCGCAGTCGCGCCGCTGCCAGCAGTCGGCCGGCAGCGGCGTCGGCTCGACGTCCTCTTCGCGCACGGCGCGCAGGTCCAGCTTGGGAAGGACGGCGTTGTAGAGGTCGGCAAAGCGGAAGTCGCGGCCCTGCAGCGCCTGGAACGGCGTCACCTTGGACAGCACCAGCTTGAGCTCGTCCGGAGACCCGTCGCGCAATGCGTTGATGTCTTCGGGCGTCAGCGCGTTGGCCGTCAGCACGCGCTCGCGAAGCTGCATGTTCTGCGCGAACCAGGCCAGCCCGCGCTCGGGCTCGTCGGGAATGACGGCGACGAAGAGCGAGACGAAAACCGTTGCCACGCACGCGGCCATGATCATCGCCGGCACCGACACCACCTGCCTCAGCCATTGCCAGCGCCGCATGTGCCGGGCGGATTTCAGATGCGGAAACATGCGCGGCATCAGCACGAACAGGATCAGCGCCGCGTCCGCCAGCACCGTGGCCCGATGGAGCCAGGTGTCGAGCGGGCTGTGAAACGGCAGAAAGCGGATCTGGATCCAAAGCAGCAGTCCCAGCGGCAGCACCACGGTGGTTACCCACGTGATGAGCGCCGACAGCAGGTGCAGGAAGCGCGAGGGGGCCTGCCCGGTCAGATAGAGCACGTAGTAGAAGTTGGCGACGCGCTGGCGCAGCAGCGTTCTCTGCTGCTCGGGCAGATTGGCGGCTTCGTTGTCGAAGCGTTCGATCTCGTTCGACAGGATCGACAGCTGCAGGAGCAGGTCCGAGTGCAGCAGCACGATCAGCCACGGCGCGATGCTGTAGAAGCCGAAGGGTCCGATGATCGGGATCTGCGCGTTCAGAAGCGGCAGCGTGACCAGGCTCGAAGCGCGCAGCAGCATCTCGTGCGTCGTCGATGCCACCGTCACCGCCACGTAGGCGCCGACGGTGACGAACGTGACGAAGCGGGCGCTGACGGCGCCCGCAGCTTCGTTGACGGCCGCGAGAAGCTTCTCGGCGTACTGCTCCTGGGTCAGGGCCATGAAGCGGTACCTTTGCCTGAGCCTTCGCCCACGGCCAGTTCGCGGCATGGCGGATGCGTGCGCTGTGCATGCCGCATCCCGATGCAGGCGCCGGGTCTCCCGGCCGGGTGGCCGCGGCGGGCCGGGCAGCGCAGCCGCCGGTACAGCCTTCCTACATATATGTAGAAACTTGCTTCCACCCTCTTTACGCCCCTGTAAACATTGGCTAGCGTCGCAGGTGGGACGAGGGCGGGGCCGCCCATCCGTTCCGACAATTCCTGAGTCTCGACGCGGTCTTCGGCGTTCGTGCCGCGGCGGACCGCTGTGTCCGCCGGGAGGGCTCTATGCGAGCAATGCAAATGGATGAGCTCCTGGCCGAGCTGGAGGCTCCCCAGGCGCGGCACGCGCCGGTGCTGTTCGCACGCAGGCCCAGCGAGCTTTCCCGCCTTGCCCCGGGCTGGAACCGTCGCCGATGGGACGACCGGCCGAGCGGCGTGCATGCCAACCATCTCCGCGCAGCCGCGCCGCCGCCGGCAGCGAGCTTCCTTCTGCTGGCGGCGCTGATCTGCGCCATCCTCACCGCCGTGCTGGCGCTGGCCGCGCCGGTGGTCGCGCATGCGCAGTTCTCCGCCTATCGCGTCAAGGAGATCTACACGGGCAGCAGCCAGTCGTTTCCCGAATACCTGACGCCGCTGGCGGGCGAGGTTTTCTTTGCCGCCTCGGATGCGGCCAGCAGCCGCGAGCTCTGGAAGAGCGATGGGACGGCGGCCGGCACCGTCCTGCACGCCGACATCGCCCTGGGCAACCTGGCGTCGAGCCCGCAGGACCTCATTCGTTTCGGCGACTCGATCGTCTTTACCGCGACCGATCAGATCACCGGACGCGAGCTGTGGATGACCGACGGCGCCGAAACCTTTCTGTTGAAGGACATCGAGGTCGGAACCGAAGGCTCGGACCCCGTCGACATGACGGTGGTGGGAGAGAAGCTCTTCTTCAAGGCGACCACCACGGCCTTCGCGCAGGAGTTGTGGGTGAGCGACGGCACACCCGATGGCACCGTGATGGTCGAGGACATGAGCGTTGGACCGCTCGGCACGTCCATCTTCAACATGGCCGAGTCGCAGGGGAAGCTGTTCTTCGACGCGATCACCTCGGGCACCGGCGGCGAGCCATGGGTGAGCGACGGCACGGCGGCCGGAACATTCCTGCTCAAGGATATCCGCGCCGGCTCCAGCGGCAGCAGCCCGGACGAGTTCGTGGAGTTCGCCGGCAGGACGTTCTTCACCGCGTACGATGGAGCCGCCGCCTACGGCGAAGAGATCTGGACCACCGATGGGACGCCGGCGGGCACGCAGCTTTTCAAGGACATCAACCCGGGGACCGACAGCGCCAGCGTCCATGAGCTGACCGTCATCGGCGACACGATGTGGTTCGGCGCCAACGGCGGCACGACCGGCCGCGAGCTGTGGAAGAGCGACGGAACGCCCGAAGGCACGGTCCTGGTCAAGGACATCAATCCCGGCACCGCCTCATCGCTGCCGCACGGATTCATGCCCCTCGGCGACCTCGTGATCTTCGCCGCCCAGACGCCCTCCCTCGGCACCGAGCTGTGGCGCACCGACGGAACGCCCGAAGGCACGGTTCTCCTCAAGGACATCTACGCCGGATCGAGCTGGTCGAACCCGAGCCAGTTCGTCCTTCATCAGGGCAGGCTCTTCTTCACCGCCGCCGACGCGGCCTCCGGCGTCGAGCTCTGGATGACCGATGGCACCAGCGAAGGAACGGTGCGCGTGGCCGACATCCGCTCCGGAACCGGCAGCTCGGAACCGCGATGGCTGACCCCGCTCGGCACGCGTCTGCTGTTCAACGCCAACCCGGGCACCGAAGGCGTGGAGCTGTGGGCATTGTCGCTGTGCGGCGACTCGCTCGTCGATCCCACCGAGACGTGCGACCCTGGCGCCGCCTCCTGTTGCACGTCGACCTGCACCGTTGCCACGGCAGGCTCGGTCTGCCGTGCTGCAAGCGGCCAGTGCGACGTTGCCGAGACGTGCACTGGCTCCTCCACCACGTGTCCGGCCGACGGCTTCGCCAGTTCCGACACCGAGTGCCGCGCTTCCGCCGGCGACTGCGACCTCGTCGAGAAATGCACCGGCACAAGCGGGCAATGCCCGGCCGACGCCTTCGCCTCCGACCAGACGGTCTGCCGCAGCGTGGCCGACGCGTGCGACGTTGCCGAGACGTGCACCGGGTCATCGCCCACGTGTCCCGAGGACGGCTTTGCCGGGCCGGAGGTATCGTGCCGCTACGGTCTCGGCGACTGCGATCCGACCGAGCAATGCACCGGAACTTCGCGCGAGTGTCCGCAAGATGCGCTGCTGCCGCAGGGCACGCTCTGCCGCGGCATCTCCGGCGCGTGCGACGAGATCGAAGTCTGCGATGGAGTCAGCCGCGACTGCCCGGCCGATGCGTTCGCCGCCAGCGACACGCCCTGCCGCGACGCCGCGGGCGTCTGCGATGCCGACGACTACTGCGACGGCACGTCGGCCGCCTGCGCCGACCTCAAGAGCACGCAGGTCTGTCGCGCGGCGGCCGATGCGCAATGCGACGTGGCCGAATCCTGTGACGGCGTCTCCAACGACTGCCCGGCCGACGCCCATACCAACGACGGCAGCGGCTGCGACGACTCCGACATCTGCAGCATCGGCGACACGTGCCAGCAGGGAAGCTGCACGGCCGGAGAGCCGAGCGCGCTCGGCCGCACGTTGCTCAAGGCGACGCTGCGCGACGGCGCCGATACGTTGAAGATCAAGACGACGCTACCGCTCAGCGGCTTTGCCTCTGCGCCCGACGAAGGCGGGCTGTCGCTGACGGTGATGGGCGATGCGGGCCAGGGGCTGTTCGCGGCCGAGATCCCTGCGGAAGCGTTCGAAGATGTGGGCGGCCACGGGTCGGTCTACCGGTTCCGCGACGACGAGGGTGCCGTCGATGCGGCCAGCGGCCTGCGATCCGTCGTCATCAACCTGCGCGAGGACGAGGCGCGCGTGACCGTCACCGGCAACGAGGTCGAGCTGGTCGATGCTGCCGGGCAGCCGGCGGTCACTCTTGCCATCATCGTCGGCGGCGACGAAGACGGCGATTGCCTGACCGGCATGGACCTGCCGTGCCAGGGCACGCCCCGTTCGCTTCGCTGCGGCAACTGAAGCGGGCACCGGTTCGAGTTCCAGCGCCGGCTCGGCCGTGCGGCTGGCAGCGCAAGCTCGCGGCCGAGGCCGCGTTCCATCTCTGGGGGGAGTTACCAGAGGTCCGGGAAGCTGTTCCCGGTGATGGGCCGGCGGCAGGCACTCCGCCGCCGGCCCGCTCGGTCTGGCTACCCTCGCCGCCCGCCTGCTAACGTCGCCGTCGGACGATTCCGTCCACGAACAAAAAAAGGAGTCGCACGATGCGAAGAACGTCGATTGCGTGGGGCGCCGCCGCGGTGCTGCTGTGGGCAGCGCCGGCTGTTGCAGGCGGCAGCTCGTCTTCACCGCTGACTGGAACGTGGCAGGGGCAGGCCAAGTGCCGGTTCGAAGGCCATCCCGATGAAAAGATCAAGATCGATGTCCTGCTTCGGATCGTGGCGGCGGGGCCCGGCTTCGTGGCCGCCGAGATGGCAGCGGTCGAAGCGCCCCTGGATGCGCAACCGCTGTGCGGCGTGGCGGTTGCCGAGCTCGAAAAGCCCGAAAAGATCGCCGTCAGCCTGAACCCATTCGCAACGTTCGGCAGCGAACCGATGTCCGGGCCATTCCCGTTTCAGTTCCTCTTCCATTCGGTGGCGACGAACGAGAAGGGCAAGATGAAGGGGCGCGGAATCGTCATCCACTCGCTGACCAAGGGCATCATTGGCGCATGCAAGCTCAAGCTTGCGCGCGTGGACGTCGCCACGCCGCCGCTGGGAAAGTTCCAGGCCGATTGCGGAGTGTCGCCGTAGCGCTCGGAAGCGAGTCTGGCCGGCCGCCGCCGCTCAGGCGGCGCGGCCGGCCGGCCTGACCTGAACGCCGCCTCTGGGCTGAATCGTCACGAGCGGCTCGGGCTCGACCACGCGCGAGTCGGCCAGCGGCAGGCGCAGCCGCGACAGCCAGGTCGCCAGCACGATGCGCGCCTCCATGGCCGCGAACGCAAAGCCGATGCACATGCGCGGTCCCATCAGGAACGGGAAGTGCGCGAAGCGAGGGCGCGCAGCGGCGGCTTCGGGCGCGAAGCGGTCGGGATCGAAGCGTTCGGCGTCGGGCCAGAAATCCGGGTGCCGGTGCGTGACCCACTGGCTGAGGAACACCAGCGCCCCCCTCGGCACGCGATAGCCGTCGATCTCGTCCTCCTCGCTCGGCGTGCGCGAGACCGCCCACGCCGGCGGATAGATGCGCAGCGATTCCTCGATCACCCGCCGCGTGATCTCGAGCTTCTCGAGGTCCTCGTAGGTCGCCGCGCGGCCGCCGAGCACGGCGTCGGCCTCTTCTGCAACGCGGTGCGCCCACTCCGGATGTCGGCCGAGCAGGTAGACCGTCCACCCCAAAGTCATCGCCGTCGTCTCGTGGCCGGCGGCCAGCAGCGTGGTGACTTCGTCTCGAAGCTGCTCGTCGCTCATGCCCTTGCCGGTGTCTTCATCCCGCGAAGCCAGCAGCATGCCGAGCAGGTCGTTGCCTTCGATGCCGGCAGCGCGACGGCGCGCGATGATTCCTTCGACCATGCGATCCATCTCGAGCTTGGCCTTTCGCAGCGCGCGGTTGCCGTGCGTCGGGATCCACGGAAAGCGGCCGAGGATGCTGGTGAACTGGCGCGTGACGAGTTCGTTGAGGTGGCTGAACGTGTCGCCGAACGCGGCGCTTCTCTCATCGGCGTCCACGCCGATCAGGGCCTGGACGACGATGTCGAGAGCCGTTCGCTTGGCCTCCGCCACGACGTCGACGACTGTGGCGGCGTGCGCCGCCCGCAGCAGGCGCTCGGCGGACGCCTCGGCTTCGCGCGCCATGAGCGAGGCGAAGCCGCGAACGCGCTCCTTGTGGAAGGCCGGCTGGATCAGACGCCGCTGCTGCTTCCACAGGGCGCCGTCGCTCGTGACCAGGCCTTGTCCGAGCACGCGCGCCAGCAGCTTATAGTCGTGGTTGTTCTTGGTGTAGATGGTGTGGCGTTCCTGCAGGACGTGCCGCACGCCCTCCGGATGCGAGATCAGCATCGCTTCCAGACCGAACAGGCGCACGCGCGCAACGTCGCCGTAGGTCTGGCGCAGCTCCATCATTGCCGCGAGCGGCCGCTGCTCCATCTGACGGACGTTGTCGATGCCGAGGATGCCGGGCGGCCCCGGCGCGCGGCGAGGGCGGGCCGTCGGCGATGCGGCCCGGTAGGAGGGCGCGGCTTGCACGGGCGAACTATCCGTCTGCCCGCGCGTCAATGCCACAGGCCCGCGCTGCGGGTGAGGCCGCAGGCTACGGCGCCGGCGCCCTGCCGGCTTCGTGCGCGTCCGGCCGTGCCTGCGGCGGCAGCGTCACCTTGTCGCCCGGCTTGACGCCGTGCCGCTTGGACCAGCCGGCGTTGACCTCGAGCACATAGCGCGCCGGCCCCTTGGAGGGGATCGACTCTTCGGAGTACGGCCTGGTGTTGGCCGCGATCGAGTCGATGACGCCGTCGCTGCGGATGTAGAGGATGTCCAGCGGCAGCGGAGTGTTGCGCATCCAGAAGCTGCGCTCCTCGTCCTTGTCGAAAACGAACAGCATTCCTGCGTCGGCCGCCAGCTCCTTGCGCCACATCAGGCCGCGCGCCTGATCGTCGCGCGTCAGCGCCAGTTCGACGCGCACGACGGCGTCGCCCTGCGCGCCATGGACGACGACCTGCGGCCCCTCGGCGCGGGAGCAGCCAGCGGCCGTCGAGATGAGCAGCGCGGCAGCCAGAACGAAGGCGCCGGCGATGCGCTCGCGAAAATCCGCGCGGCAGCCGCTACCGGCGATGCGGCGTGGCCGCTGGCGCAGGAGGCCGGCCGGAGGCGACGCCAGTCTCCGCAGCGGCGATGCGGGTGCGATTCGCTTGTCCAAGCCGCTGTTTTTGCGGGTCTCCCTGCGCATCGTGCCGGATTGCAAGGCAGGACCTTCCCCGGTTAAATCCGCCCCGGCCCTGACACGAGCACCGGCGGCGATGGGCGCCGCGGGGCGGATGCAGGGACCGGGACCGGGAGGATTCATGCTCAGCACCATCATCTGGACCATCGCGTTCGTCGGCCTGGTCGGCTACCTCGTCTACCAGTGCTACCAGCGGTTCGCGGTCCTGCAGCACCTGCGACCGGCAGCGCGTTGGGACAACGTCCCCGAGCGGATCCGGCGCACCCTGAAGTACGCCATCGGGCAGTTCAAATTCTTCAAGGGCCCGCGCCACGACATCACGCCGGGCGTCATCCATGCCCTGGTCTTC
Organism: Candidatus Limnocylindrales bacterium; assembly: GCA_035626395.1. Lineage (NCBI taxonomy): Bacteria > Bacillati > Chloroflexota > Candidatus Limnocylindria > Candidatus Limnocylindrales > Candidatus Limnocylindrales bacterium. The sequence goes on from DASPNR010000041.1 coordinate 26,126, forward strand.
TGGGGCTTCCTCATTCTCGGCTACCAGGTCGTGCACATGTTCGCGCGCGGCTGGTTCCCCGACTTCCACCTGCCGCTGCTTGGCGCCACCGGCATCGGCGGGCCGATCATCCTGGCCAAGGACGTCATGGAGCTGATCGTCGCGATCTGCGCGATGATCCTGCTCACTCGCTGGCTGGTGACCAAGCCGCTGCGATTGATGGGATTCCTGCCCGCCGAGACGCGGCTGCGAAACCATTCGCACTGGGAGGCCTATCTCATCCTGGTCTTCATCACGACGATCTGCACGAGCGGTCTCGTCTACGACGCCGGCCGCTTCGTCTTCCTGGCCGGCGAGGCCGAGACCGAGGCCGAGAAGATGTGGTCGCCCGTCTCCTACGCACTGTCCGGCGTTTTCGCGACGCCGGCAGCCGCTACCGCGGCGAGCAACGCGGCGTGGTGGATCCATAACCTCGTCATTCTGGTGTTCGTCAACCTGCTGCCCAAGTCCAAGCACTTCCACGTCATCACCTCGATTCCGAACGTCTTCTTCAGCAAGCTCGAGCCGTTCGGGCGCCTGTCCAAGCAGGACCTCGAGAGCGAGAACGCCATCTACGGCACCTCCGAGATGCGTCACTTCGACTGGAAGCAGGTGCTCGACATGTACTCGTGCACCGAGTGCGGCCGTTGCTCCTCGCACTGTCCGGCCACCGCCACCGGAAAGCGCCTGGCGCCGCGTCAGTTCCTCCTGAACCTGCGCGACTTCCTCTACGCCCATCCCGAGTCGGTGACCGATCCGAACTTCATGCAGAAGGTGGCCACGGGCGAGGTCGAAGGCGCAGGCGAGATCATCCACGACGAGGTGCTGTGGTCGTGCGTGACCTGCCGCGCGTGCGAAGAGGCGTGTCCGGTCAACATCGAGTACGTCGACAAGATCGTCGACATGCGCCGCCATCTCGTGCAGGAAGAGGCACGGTTCCCGGCCGAGCTTACGCGCGTGTTCCAGGGCATGGAGCGCCAGAGCAATCCGTGGGGAATCGGCGCCGACAAGCGCGCCGACTGGGCCGAGGGCCTGGACATCCCGACGCTCGCCGAGAATCCGGACGCGGAGTACCTGTTCTTCGTCGGCTGCGCGGGCTCGTTTGACGATCGCGCCAAGAAGATCACGCAGGCGGTGGCCAAGCTGCTCAAGGCGGCCAACATCTCGTTTGCGATCCTGGGCCGCGACGAGCCTTGCAACGGCGACACCGCGCGGCGTCTCGGCAACGAGTATCTGTATCAGTCGATGGCGGCGATGGCCGTGGAGGTGCTGACGGGCGCCGAGGTCAAGAAGGTCATCACCAACTGCCCGCACTGCTTCAACACGATCAAGAACGAATTTCCGCAGTTCGGCGGCAACTACGAGGTGCAGCATGCCACCGAAGTCATCGCCGACCTGATCGAGCGCAAGAAGCTCAACCTCAACGGCAACGCCGTGGGTTCGGTGGTCTTCCACGATTCCTGCTACCTCGGCCGCTACAACGGCGTCTACGATGCGCCGCGCCGGATCCTGGAGGCTCTCTCGGGCGTGGATCTGCGCGAGCCCGACCGTCACAAGGCCTTCGGCATGTGCTGCGGCGCCGGCGGCGGTCGGATGTGGGTGGAAGAGGCGCCCGACCAGCGCGTCAACGTGCTGCGCGTCGAGCAGCTCCTGAACACCGAGGCCAAGACGATCGCCTCCTCGTGCCCCTACTGCATGACGATGCTCAGCGACGGCGTGAAGGCCAAGGAGAAGGAAGAGCAGGTCCGCAATAAGGACGTCCTCGAGCTGGCCGCGGAGGCCTTGCCGGGCTGAGGAATCGGTTGGCCGGTCCTTGCCGAGCGCCCGGCCGGTGAAGGTCGCGGCGGCGTTCCTCGGCTGAGGCGGGAATTCTCGGCGCCTCATTGACGGCCCGCTCGCGGCCGTGTCAGCCTCCTTTTTATCTACAGAAATGTAGGCCGAAAAGGAGGAGACCGATGAGCGGTTCCAAGCTGTTGCCCGGGCGCCGTGCGCACCGGTTTCTGCTGAGCTGCCTGGCCGTCGGCGCGACGGTTTTCGCCGCCGTCGCCGCCGAGGCGCGCCCATTCCCCTACAACCCGATCCTGTTCGTTCACGGCATCGAAGGCTCGGGCGCGCAGTTCGAATCGCAGGCGATGCGCTTCGAAAGCAACCGCTATCCCGCAAGCTGGATCGACCAGGTCGACTACGACTCGACGCGCGCCGTGGCCGACAAGAGCGAGGTGCACGCACAGATCGACGCGGCGATTGCCGAGCTCAAGGCGCGCAGCGGCAAGGCGCAGGTCGATGTGGTTGCGCACTCGCTCGGAACCTCGGTCATGCGCGACTACCTGACCGACGAGGAGCTCGGCGAGGCGCGCCGCGCCGACGTCGGCCACTACATCAACGTCGATGGCCAGAGCGAGCACCCGGGCGTACCGACGCTGGCGGTCTGGGCGGGCCGGGGCAACCCCGATCGGCACATGGAAGGCGCCGAGAACGTCACCATCCCGAACCAGACGCACGTACAGGTCTGCACGTCCTCGGAGGCTTTCATCGAGTATTTCGAGTTCCTCACCGGCCGCACTCCGCGGCGCAGCATTCGCCGCCAGTCCCGCATCGAGATCTCGGGCAAGGCGCTGGAATTCCCGCAGAACTCCGGGTTGGCCGGCGCCACGGTCGAGATCTGGCCGGTCGACGAGAACGGCGTGCGGACGACCGAGTCGCCGGTTGCATCCATCGACATCACCGACGGTTCGCGCGGCGGCGGCAAGTGGGGCCCCGTCTCCGTCGCGCGCCGGCAGCGCTACGAGTTCGCGTTGGTGCGGGATGCGCTGCCGACGCTGCACATCTACTATGAACCCTTCGTTCGCAGCGATCACACGCTGCGGCTGCTCGCGTCCACGGCATTCGAGCAGTACGCCGGCAACCGTCCCGGCAGCTCGTCCTGGGTCAGCATCCGTTACAAGGAACTGTGGGGTGACCAGCCGGGCGAGAGCGATCAGCTTCTGGTCGACGGCCTCAACATCGTCACGGCCGAGCTCTGCCCTGCCAGCAAACAGGTCAACGGCTACTTCGCATTCGACGTCAACCGCAACGGTCAGACCGATCTGATCGAGGACCCGGTCATCAGTGCGCTGCCGTTCCTCCAGGGCGCCGACGTCTTCGTCCGCGCAAGCACGCCGCCCGACGGCACGATCTCCTTCCAGCTCCTGTCGCGCGGCGGCGGCGAGCCGCGAACGCTGAACGTCCCGAACTGGGAGGCGATGGGCGACGGCATCACTGTGCAATGGAATGACTTCGATCGGCTGACGTTCTGAGGCGGCGGCGCGCGTCGCGCCGACCCCTTCGCGTACGGCAAGCCGGGCGGCCGCCGCCATCGGCGGCGCCCGCACGATGATGCCGCGTATCAGCTAAACCGGGCCGCCATGCCGGCCGCCTCGCGTTCCGGAGCACCTCGGCGGGCCCAGCTGGATGTATTTGGACCGCCTCGTCAGTCCGTATCGATGTGCAGCACCGTCGTCTCGTACAGCAACTCGTCGCTGGTTGGCGCCGCCAGCTGTCCGCTCTGGTCCCAGAACTGCCAGGAGCCGCCGCGCAGCTTGACCCATACCAGATCGTTGTCCGCGTCCTGCCACCACGCCTCTCCAGCCGACGCCATCACCGCAGCCAGTGACGCCTGCTGTTCATAGAGCCGGAAGCCGCCCGATCCGAGCGTCCACACCGCTTCGGGCGTGGTTTCACCGTCGAACTGCACTGCCAGCACGAGCGTGTCGGTGATCTCGAGCATGTTCTCGAAGCGCAGCTCGATGTCCTGCGGCATCGGCGAACTCGGAAATTCCAGCCGGTAGATGCCGTCGCGGTGCGCGGCGAAGTGGCGCATCGGTGCGAGCAGCCAGCTCTCGTCCAGCGCCTCGTCGACGCTCCATGCGGCGACCTCCGTCAGCGTCATCGGATCGAGCCGCGTCGCCTCGATGGCCATCAGCGGCGAGTAGTAGGGACGGTCGTTGTTCACGACGAACTCGAGGACCCCATAGAACGGCCCCGGCACGCTGACTCCGCCGGTCTGGCCGGCCGGCTCCACCGGCGTGACCGTCTGGCCATACGTGAAGAAAGGTGTGTCATACACGAAGTAGCTTCCGGCCGGTCCCCAGCTCCCGTGCGGATCCCATAACGCCCCGGCCAGCACGTAGTGGCTCAGCACGGGGAGTGACCGGAAGCCGGGATGCGATTGAATGAGGAGGTTGTCGAAGTTGCGCATCTGGCCCTTGTCCACCGGACGGATGTAGTAGTCCTCGGTGGCGAACGCGCCGCTGCGCGTGCCCGGCACCAGCGGGAAGCCGACGATCACGTTGCGCCGCATGTCGAAGGCGCTGTGGTAGGTGGCAAAGGCCGTAGGTGTCTCGTTGCCGCCGAGAGTGTCCGGGAAATGGACGCTCGGGCGCGGCGTGGCGGCGTTCAGGCTCGTGCCGACGATGAGCGACCGCTCGATGACGCCGTCGGCTCCCGAACCGGCAAAGAAGCGACCGCAATTATCGGCCGAAACGATTTCGGTGAAATCCGGCCACGCCACCCGGTCCCAGATCCCGCCGCGGCGGTTCTTCCACGCGGTGAAGCGGGTGATGGCGAACCGGCGCAGCGTGTTCGAGTTCCACGTCGGATCCTGCCCGTCGGTCGTGGACTGGTACTGGAAGTCGATCGTCGTGCCGGCGTCGTCGGACTCGACGCGGTCGAACATCAGCCCTTCGAAGCCGCTGGTATGGGCGGTGTTGTCTTCAAAAACGCCGAACAGCATGCGGCTCGGCCGCATCGGCACGCCCGAGCTGTCGCCGTGAGGCTGATTCGGGAACGCCAGCCAGAAGCCGTGCCCCTGACTGTCGGCGGCGGTGTTGCCGGTGACGACGTTGTCCGGGTTGGCGATCCAGTAGCCGCTCGATCCGCCGTCCTCTCGGATTTCGTGCAGCTTGAGCGCGTCGCCTTCCAGGGGATTGCGCACGTGCAGCGTCAGATTGCCGGCGATCGTGTTGCGGCGCTCGACGGCATCCTCGGTGAAGACGGCGTGGCCGCGGATGTCGTAGAGAACGTTGTTCTGCACGACGACGCCGTTGGTCGCGTGGATGACGATGCCACGGTTGGCAGACTGATGGATGCTCGAGTCCCGAATGTACTGGCCGGAGGCGTCGCCGACGAAGGTCGTGCTGCTGTAGCTCAGGCGGTGCCAGTGAAAAGGATAGCGGCCGAGGCGTCCGCGCTGGCCTCCGCGCCGGATCTGCACACCCGAGACGTGAGCCTGTGCGCCCGTTCCCATGATCATCACGTGCGCTCCGAAGCCTTGGGTCTGCCACAGCGCATCGTCGGGCGCTTGAATGACGATGTTGCGCGTGAGGTTGGCGACTTCGGCGCGTTCGTCCAAAACGACCGGCGTCGGCGCTGCCGGCGGCGTGACCAGGCCGGCGGGGCTGAGGCTCATGCCGTCGGCGGTTGCATACTGCAGCAGGCCCCATCGCGGCGCCGACAGCGGAGCGTTCAGCTCCACGCTCGTCGCGGCAGCGGCTGCGATGGTGAACGACTCGGTGGCGGACGCGCCGAACCAGTCGGTGGGAGCGACGACGATCTGGTCGCCGGCGCTCCAGCCCGGGTCCTCCTCGAGCTGCAATACAGTGGCGCCGCCGGGAGCATGCGCGGCCAGCCTGGTCCACGCCACTTGCGGAGGGCGGCCGTGCAGCTCGAGCGCGCCGCCCATGACCATGATGCCGCGCGTCCCCATGCCCATCACGCTTGCATCGGGATCGGCTGCATCCAGCGTGATGATCGCCTGCTGCTCGAACGGACGATCCTCGGTACCCACGCGCAGCTCGCCGTGCACCATGATCCAGTCGGCGGTGAGCGAGAGGTCGGTGCGGTCGAAGACAAGAGAGCCGTCGATGGTGAGACCGCCGAGGTCGGGCGTGTCCTCGTCGAGCAGGATGCTCGTCCCCTGCGGGATGACGACCTCTTCACCCGGCGCGGGCTTGGCTCCGCCCCACGTCGCCGGATCCGACCAGCGCAGGCACTGCGGGCAGTCGCCGCCGCGGCACGCTTGCGGATACTCACCGGCCGCCGGTAGAGCCAGCAGGCTGGCGCATTCGGCGCCGAACTGCGCCGTGCACTGCACGCACTCGGCGATGTCGCCGAGCGTGGAGACGCTGCGCGCGCACGACTGACCGGTGCTCGGCGGTGCGACGTCGCTGCAGTCGGGAGAGAAGCCGATGGTTGCGGCAGTGAAATCGTCGTCGGCACCGCTGCCGGCGATGCCGAGAACGTCGACATCGCACCGACGGTCGCCGCCGCCGCAGCTCTTGCACACGTTGCGGACGAGCTTTGCCCGCGCCTTCGTAAGTCGCGGCTCCGCGCGGCCGTCGCCCGGCGTCGGGCACGGCCCGGCGGCGATGCCGGAGGCTACGGCCGCCTGGCATTTCTGCAGCGCACGCGCCGATGCGCGAAGATATCGATCGACGCTGGAGACGAGCGTTCGCTGGCAGCGCAGCAGCGCCTCACCGGCATCGTCGGCGAGCGAATCCGCGGCCGGTGTGCCGACCGCGTCGAGGGAACAAGTGACGCAGTCGGCGATTCCGGTGCAATCGGCAATGGCGCCGTTGCAGCCTGCGCCGGCAAGGCCGGGGCAGGCTCCCTCTTCCCATCCAGTTGCGGACAGCGGCACGTCGTCGCTGCCGCCACACGTTTGATCGTCGCCGCCGCACGCATGGGCGATCGTCGCTCGTGCTCGCTCCTCGAACTCGTCGAGCGCGCTGACAACGGCGGCGTCGCCTTCGCACTCGGCGGCGGCCACCGCGTTGCCGGAAGCGAGCGCGCGATCGCGGCACGCCGCAAGGACGCGGCTGCGGCCGTCCAGGTAGCGCGCGCCGCTGCGTGCGATCGCAGCCTCGCATGCCGAGGTTGCGGCTGTAGCCGCCGAGCACCACAGCGCTACGAGCAGCGCGGCGCAGAGCACGCCATGAATCCGTCGATCAAGCATCGCGATGATCCCCCTCGATCGTGCGCTGTCGTTACACGTGATGTCGCATCGGCAGTCAACGCAGCGTCGGCTGTTCCTTGAAACGCATGTTCAGGCGGCCGCGTCGTCCGTCGTCCCGCCGCGCTTGCGGCTGCGCCGGCGCGGGAGCAGCATCCGGCGCCATGACGTGCTCGCTCGGAATGCATCTGCGAACGATGGGGCCGCAGTCGATGCCGGACGTGGTGCGCGCGTGCGCGCTGGCGGCCGAGGCTGCCGGCATCGACGAGCTGTGGGTCGGCGATCACATCGCGATCCCGCCGGATGACGCCGAGGGCTCCGGCGGCCGCTACCTCGACCCGCTATCGACGCTGGCCTGGATCGCGGGCATCACCAGGCGCATCCGCCTGGGCACGGGAGTGCTCGTCCTGCCGTATCGGCCGCCGCTGCCGACTGCCAAGGTCGTCGCGACGGTGCAGGAGCTGTCCGGCGAGCGGCTGATGCTCGGGGTAGGCGTTGGATGGATGCACGCGGAGTTCCGCGCCGTCGGCATCCCCTTTGCCGAGCGCGGGCGCGTCAGCGACGCGACGCTCGAGTTTCTCACGCGCTGCTTCGCGGCCGACGAAGCCGAATCGAACGGGCAGCCATTCCTGTTCCTGCCGCGGCCGGCGCGGCCGCCGATCCTCGTCGGCGGCGCACCTCCGCATGCTCTTCGGCGCGCCGCGCGCTTCGGCGACGGCTGGATGCCGATGACCGCCGATCCCGAGTCGCTTGTAGCGCCGGTGGCCGAGCTGAGACGCATGTTCGCCGAGGCGGGCAAGCCGCCGCCGCGGATCGTCGTGCTCACGAGCCTGCCGCTGGCCGATCCTTCGGCCGCCGCCGCGCTCGCGCGCGGATTCGTCGCAGCCGGCGCGACCGGAATCATCCACGGCACGCCTCGCTATCCCGACGCCGCCGCCTTCGCGCGCGATGCGGAGGTTCTCGCGGCGCACGTGCTGCCGGCGCTGGCGCAAGGGTAGCGCGGCCGTCACCGCGAGCGGAAAACGGTTGACGACACCGGCCCCAGCGTCCTAAAGCTGGCCGCCTTCATGCCTCCTTCATTCCCGAACGTCGTCTCCGGCCTCGCCCGAGCGCTGTGGACGGCGGGATTGTGCGCCGTCCTGTCGCTGGCGACGCCGTTTCCCGACGTTCACGCGCAGGGCCCGCCCCCTGCCGCGCGCTTTGCGCCGCAAAAGGCCCTTGCGGCAGAAGCTCAACGAATCAAGGACCTTCTCGACGCGCTTGCGAACAGGGTGGCCCAGGGTGCGGCCATCGACGCCGAGCGCAAGGCGCTGCGCGAGCACGCCGGCAACCTCGGGGACCTCGACGAGGCGTTGCAGGAGGCGTTCGTCGCGACCGAAAGCAGGATCAAGGAAGCGGGCCTGCCCGACTTCATCCTCGAGCGCCACTACGCCACCGTCGCCGACTACGAGAAGAATCTCGAGGTCCTGACCGCGCACCTCGATGCTGTCGATGCCGCGGCCGGAAAGCGCGCGGCCGGACGCGATGAGGACCTTGCGGCAGCCGTGAAGGCTGCGCGCCGCTACCTGCGTCGCCACAAGGCCAAGGATGCCCCCCGTTTCCTCAGCGGCAACTCGCTGCCGTACGCGGCGATGAAGCAGACCGCCGAGCCCCGCGACATATCGCACGCTCGAGCCGCGGTGGCGGAGCAGCGCTCCATCCCCCGCGTCAGCGCGCCGCCGACGGCCGCCGACCTGGCGGCCACCATCGACGTTCAGCTGACCGAGGAAGTCGAGGAACTGGCCGCTGAGCTGCAGACGCCGCTGGCGATGTACCGCCACGTGCGCGACAACATGCGGTTCGAGCCGTACACGGGATCGCGCAAGGGCTCGCGCGAGACGATCCTGGTCAAAGGCGGCAACGACTACGACATCGCATCGGCACTGATCGCGCTCCTTCGCGCTTCGGGCGTGCCTGCGCGCTACGTCTCGGGCCAGGTGCTGATGCCGGCGGACCGGGTGATGAACTGGCTTGGCGTCACCGACGGCTTCACCGCCGCCAACATTCTCGCGACCGCCGGCATGCAGCCGACCCCGTTCACCGACAACGGCGAAGTCGTCGCCATAGGGTTCGAGCACGTGTGGGTGATCGCCTATCTGCCCTACGGCAACTACCGCGGCATCGGCAACGACGACACCGGGATGGCGTGGGTGCCGCTGGATCCGAGCTTCAAGTCGCTCGAGTACACCGACGCGGTCGACATTCCTTCGGAGATGGGCTTCGACGCGCAGGAGTTCATTGACGGGTACATCTCGACGTTCCACGAGCCAAGCCCGGTGGAGCTCTACCTGCAGAACATCGCCGACTACGTCGCCACCGAGCGCAAGGATTTGACCTTTCCCGACGACGTCTTCCGCACCGCCACCATCGTTCCCGACGAGTCGGGCATCCTGCCAGCCTCGCTGCCCTTCGAGCAGCTCGCGGCCGCCAGCGAGTTCGCCGCGATCGCGCAGGCGGAGCGCCACCGCATCCGCTTCCACATCCGCAACGGCAACACGACGCTCCTCGACCACACGCTCGACCTGCCGGCGATCGCCAGCCGTCGCGTGACGATATCCTACGATCCGGCAACCGCGGGCGATGCGGAGACGATCGAGACCTACGGCGATCTGTACGCAACGCCGCCCAACCTGATCGCGCTGAAGCCCGTGCTGCGCGTCGAAGGAGCGGCGGTCGCCACGGGCACGAGCATCGGCGCAGGCGTGCTGCACAACTCGGACATGCACTTCCTGACGCCCGCCGGCGAGAGCAATGTCGTGCCGCTCGTGCAGAATTTCATCACGGCGGGCACCTACCAGGGCATCGGCATCGACACGTGGCGCGTCCCCGACGAGGCGCTGGTGCCGCCGGACGACGAAGAGCTGCCCGACACCGACGGTCTCACAGGCGAGAAGCTCTACCGCACCGCGATGAACTACCTCGACCGCGTCGATCGCGCCGGCCTGCAGGTGGCGCAGACGCAGCAGATGGTGGTGCAGACGGCGGTTTCCGAAGCCATCGTCGAAAACGTCGTGCAGGTCTTCTACAACTTCAGCCAGATTCCCGTGGCGTGGGAATGGAAGGGCCTGATCGTCGATGCCGATCGCAAGATCATCGGCCCGTTCGCGATCGACGGCGACGAGAGCAAGGAAAAGCCGTACTTCGTCCTGACCGGCGCCGACGCCTCCATCGGCGAGAATCGTGTCTTTGAAGATCTCTATGGAGAGGAAGCGGTTTCGACCATCAAGATTCTCGAGCTGGCCAGCGACATGGGCATCGAGATCTGTCGAATCGTCACCAGCATCGCCACCGACTGCCCGGCCATGTCGCAGCCGGCCCCCGTCGTCGCCGCCGTCAACGGCGCGCTGGCGCAGGGACACGAGGTCACGATCCCGCGCACGCAGATCACCTATCTGAACTGGACCGGCACCGGCTACATCGACATGGATCCGGATACCGGAGCGGCCGGCTACATCATCAGCGGCGGCCAGAGCGGCGGCGCCACCGTCGATTCCTGGTCATCGACGTGGCAGCTGTTCTTCGCCGTGTTCGGCCGGGACGTCTGCAACATCATCGCCGTCATCCTGTCACCTGAACCGAACTCGTACTTCCCGTACCCGGGCGCCAACGGCGGGCCGATGGGCGTGACGCCATCGTCATTCGAGGTCGACTACACCGTCTACTATTGCGATCCGGAGGAAGAAGAGGTCACGGTCAGCGAGACCTACATTCCGCACTTCCAGTACCCGCCGGGCAACTTCGTCTTTCATGCCGGCTGGGGAACGGGAGAGACGCTGGCATTCACGGTCTTCGACGTGCAGATCATCGACTTCCTCAGCGACCAGTACATGGCACGCGGCTACACCGGCCCGCCGGTGGCCGGCGATCCGGACCCCGCCAGCATTCGATACCTCATCCTGCCGGTCGGCTTCACGCCGCAGCAGGTGCAGATGAAGGTCGCCAACGGTGCCGAGATCAAGACGCAGACCGAGCCGAACAGCTCGGGCATCCTCACCGCCACGTTCGACGGCAAGAACAACGGCGGCAGCTACATCAATGCCGGCAGCTACCACGTTCGCTTCATCGTCACGGCGCCCGACGGCCAGATCGATCGCAGCGAGGACATGGACCTGCACGTGGTCGAGGTTACCGACGTTGCGCTGCTGGATACCGGCGGAGCGGCGCTGACCGGCAACGCGCATCCGGACAAGCCCGGCGGGCGGCGCATCTTCGCGGGCAAACCCACCAAGGACGCAGCCGACCGCGGCAATCGCGTCAAGGTACGTGCCACGCTCAGCATGGCCGTGCCTGCGGGCAAGATGAAGGTGAACCTGGTTTCGTTCGACGTCGCCGATCCCACGGGCTTGATCGACGCCAACCACGGCGAGGCGATGGGCACGCCGGCCGAGGGGATGCTCAGCGATCAGGATCCGGCCACGACCGGCAGCAACGAGGTGTGGGTCGATTTCACGACGACCATGCAGCCGGGCGACAACTTCAAGATCTTCGCCAGCACGAACAAGAAGATGATCGACAACCTCACCGACGCGATTGCCGAGGCCAACACGGACGAGCAGGGCGCCACGATGAACGCCCGCCTCATGCCGCTGGCATCCGAGCGCCTCACGGTGTGGCGGCGCGTGCACGTCGAGCGGGATTCGATGGGCAACGTGGCCAGCAACAGGATCACCGGAAGCATCACGGCGGTGACCAACAACGGCAACGGCACCAGCACGGTGACCACCGACCAGAACTTCACGGAGACGCCCTCGGCAACCAACCGTTTCGCCAACGGCCTGCTGCGCCGGGGCATGAACGCGTTTCGCGTGGTCGGCAACACCGACGGCATGAACATGAAGGTGACGGTCAACAACCTGGGCATGACCATCCCGACCGCCGGCGCATTCACGCTCGTCGACGACGACGACTACAACGGCAACGACGGCACCTCGCAGGACGGCGACGACGGCGAGGACGTGGCGATGGCCAGCATCGGCAAGATCCAGGACAGCGACGATGGCAGCAAGAACGTCTTCGCCTACGCATACGTGCGGCCGACGTTCGACATCGGCGACAATAACAGCTCGGTGGCATTCGTGGCCAACACGCCCGACGGCGCCGACGAGAAGTCGCTGCTGCTGGCGACCTACGACTTCGACGCTGCCGCGTATGAAGCCGACAAGGACTTCTGGACGGTCTACTTCCTCGGCGCCTATCAGATGCAGACCGAGGAGGACGGCGACGGAGCCGGAAGCACGACCTTCGGCCAGGTCGACGAGCTGAACGGCCAGGGCGCAAGCGTCTTCCTGGAGGCGACCAAGGAGTCGCCGGGCCCGGCATGCAACGAGCCGGACGTGGGATCGCACGAGCTCGGCCACCTCTTCAAGGGCGCCCACACCGACACCGCCTTGATGGACGGCGGCGGCTGCAACGTCGGGCCGCTGACGTTCTCCGACATCAGCCTGCGGAAGATCCGCAACCTGGACCATCCGTGAGCGGGTCGATGAGCATGATGCGGAGAGCACGGCACCGCACGCGCGCGATCCAGCGGATCACCGCCGCGTTCGCCCTGCTCGCCATGCCCGCCGCCGCGACGGCAGCGGCGGTGACACCGGCCGCTCCGGCCGCCGCGTTGACGCTCACGCTGACCTCCGATCGCGCCGAATACACGCTGGGCGAGCCCGTGCTGCTGTCGGTGCGGGTGGCCAATGAGACCGCGGCGCCGATCGTCGTCCGACGCACCACCGATGCGGCCACCGGCGCGGTGCTGCCGTGGATCGGCCGCCAGGGCGAAGAGCCGCGTCGCTACGTCGGCCCCGACATCGGCATCAAGCACACGCACGTCCCGGAGGCGCCGCTGGCGCCCGGCGATGCGTTCACGATCAAGGTTCGCGTGCTCTTCCACGTCGTCACCCACGAGGACAGCGACCTGCCGTACTTCTACGCTTTCGATCAGCCAGGGACCTACCAGGTGCGTGCCGAGGTGGTGAACGTCGCTCCGTCGCAGCGGCTGTTCACGAACACCATCGCCATCCGCATGCGCGCGCCTTCCGGCACCGATGCGCAGGTCTGGAGGATGCTGCAGAACGAGGCGTCGGCGCGCTTCCTCCATTCCGGCTTCGCCGACGCGGGATCGCGCGAGGCCGCCGCTCTGGCCGAGATCGTGGAGCGCTATCCCGCCAGCGTCTACGCGCCCGTCATCGAGCGATCGCTGCAGATCCATGAGAAGTCGGCAGGCCCGCAGACGCGTGCGGCCGCCGGAACCGCCGAGGTCGTGACGCTGCCCGGCAAGACCTTCGTTGCTACCGCTTCGCCGTCGGTGCCGCCGCCGGCCGTGCAGGAAGCTTCCCGATCCATCGCCGAGATCGTCAACGCCTGGCAGCGGGCCTGGAACGCACGCGACGCCGCGCGCCTCATGCAGCTCCTCGTCATCAGCCACGACCTGCGCCGCAAGTGGGATCAGGGCGCGGGCGACGCCGATCATGAGGCCGCCGTCCGCCAGCTCGAGAGCGCATTCTCTGCGCTCGGCGAGCTGACGATCGAGGTGGTGCGCACGTCGTTCGGCGGCGAGGCGGCTTCGGCCGACGTTCTGGTGACGGCGAGCAATGCGCAGCCTGCGGTGACGTCGCGCACGATGCGGCTGGCCCGCGAGGGCGGCGCCTGGCGCATTTCGGAGGTAGGGTTCTGAAACGGCTGTCGACAGCGGCCTCGATGGCCTTCATTGCAGCGCTCGCCACCTGCGTGATGGGCACTGTTTCGATCGCCCGCGCCGACATCATCGGCGATGGCGTCGAGTGCCTGGCCGACCTGCAGGCCGAGGGCGGCGGCGCCGGATCGGGAACGTGGGGCGCGCTGGACGGCACCGGCCTGCGCGACACCGCCGCCGTGCTGGACACGCTGCGCGCGATAGGCCGGACGGATTCGCAGACGTACGCCAATGGCGTCGACGGTCTGGCCAACCAGTCCGCCACCAACAACGACTTTCGCGCCCGCCGACTGGCGTCGCTGCTGGCCGCCGGGATCACCGAGGACGGCGATCTTGCGACGCTGCTGGCGAACCAGAACGGATCGTCGGGCGGAAACCCGAGCGAGCCCAATCATCCCGAGGGCGGCTGGGGAGTCACCGAGGTATTCGGCACCGACTCATTGACCACCGCGCTGGCCATCGATGCGCTGCGCGCGGCGGACATGCCGCTTGCGCTGACCATTGCCGGAGCGGTCGTCACGGCTCCGACGCAAAGCCAGCATTCGTTCGAGTTTCCGGCCGGCGCCAGCGGGCTTGCCCTTCTGGTGCGCCAGGTCACCGGCAGCGTGCGGCTGTTCATCGATACGCCGAGCTCGGGCACCCTGCAGGCCGATCTCAGCAACATCAGCTCGCCGACGTCGCTCGGCGGCCTGCCGTCGCAGGCTGGAACGTACACGTTGCGACTCCAGAGCCTCTCGGGAAGCCCCAACACCTACTCGCTCGAAGTACGGTTCCAGAGCGCCGGCTTCGACACCGCTCGCATCACGGCCGCGCTCGCCTACCTGGCCGCGGCGCAGAACGGCGACGGGAGCTGGGGGCTACGGCGCGGCGAGTCGGGGCAGCTCGGCATTACCGCGCAGGTCGTGCGCACGCTGGCCCGACTCGGCGGTGCGTTCGTCGCCCCGGCCATCGTGGCCGAGGCGCTCGATTGGATCGAGGATCGCCAGCACGACGGCGGCGGCTTCGGGCAGGACGGCGGCAGCACCGTCTACGAAACGGCCCTGGCGGTACTGGCTCTGAAGGCGGGCGGACGCACGACGCCCTCGGTGCTCGACCCCGCCCATCAGTATCTGGCCGACGAGCAGCAGGGGAGCGGGTGCTGGAACGAGGGCGATGCCTACGCCACCGCGCTTGCGCTGCACGCGCTGTTCGCGCCCGATGACGGCCTCTTCTGCAACGGCCACGAGATCTGCAACGTCATCGAGGGGTGCAGCACGGTCGACGTCCCGCAGTGCGACGATGGCGTGACGTGCACGGAAGACGCGTGCAGCGAGGAGCTCGACGAGTGCCTGCATGCGCGGGACGACTCGGCGTGTGACGACGGCCTGTACTGCAACGGCAGCGAGATCTGCGACGAGAACGAAGGCTGCCTGGCCAGCGAGTCGGTCGACGGCGCACCCGTTGTCGATTGCGACGACCACGTGCCGTGCACGATCGATGCGTGCGATGAGCTCAGCGATTCCTGCACGCACGTCGCCAACCATGCCGCATGCGCGGATGAATCCTTCTGCAACGGGGACGAAATCTGCAGCACGAGCGAAGGCTGCATCGCCGGCTCGCGCAGCTGCGTCGACGCGCATGCCTGCACGCTCGACGGCTGCGACGAAGCTGCCGACGCCTGCACGCATTCGCCGAATGACACCGCCTGCGCCGACACCAACCCCTGCTCCGACGACTCCTGCAGCGCGGTCGCAGGGTGCACGCACACGCCCAACACCGATTCGTGCGACGACGGCGACGAGTGCACCGAGAACGACGTCTGCGCCGGCGGCCAGTGCGCCGGAACGGCGATTCCGCAGTGCACGGCCACGACCACCACGACGACGCTGCCCGAGCAGCTGTGCGGCGACTTCAACGGCAGCGGAACGATCACCGCCAGTGATGCTTTGGGCGCGCTGCGCACCGCGGTGGGAACGGCCACCTGCGCGCTGGCGCTGTGCGACTTCAATGGCAGCGGGACCGTCACTGCGCAGGATGCGCTGGCGATCCTGCGCACCGCCGTCGGTCACGCCCTGACGCCGAACTGTCCGGCCGCCGCCGCAGTGGCCGGGCCGTCGACGACGACGACGACCACGACCACCACGACCACGCTGCCGTGAGCCGCGACGACGGGCTCACGGGCGGTTTTCGTAGGGAGGTTTCGATGCGCGATTCCAGGTTGCTTCCATTGCTGGTGAGCGGCGCCATCGTGGCGCTCCTGCTGCCGCGCCCCGATGCGCGCGCCGACACCGACCCGGCCATCTCCTGTCAGGTCAAGAAGCTCGACGCTTCGCGCGCCTACGGCGCCTGCCGCCTCAAGACGGTGTCGAAGTCGGTCAAGAAGGGCACGGCCACCGACTTCACCAAGTGCGACACGTCCTTCGACCGCAAGTGGACCGCCATCGAGCTGATCGGCGGCAGCAACTGTCCCACCTTCGGCGACGGCGACACGATCCAGGAGGAGATCGTCGACGATACCAGCACGATCGCCTCGCTGCTGGCGACCGGAACGCTGCCCACGTGCGGCGATGGCGAGCTCAATGGCCGTGAGACCTGCGACGGGGCCGAGCTCGGCGGCGTTACCTGCGCCGATTTTGGATACCTTGGCGGCACGATCTCCTGCCGTCCGTCGTGCCTGCTCTACGACCTCAGCGAATGCACCGGGCGAAGCGTCTACCCGGCCACGGGTCAGACCGTCTCGTACCAGACCGACACCTTTGGCATGCCCGATCAGCCGGTTCCCGATGACGGCGCGCTGCAGACGGGCGGCGCGCTCGCGTTCGTCGACAACGGCGACGGCACCATCACCGACACCAACACCGGGCTGATGTGGGAGAAGAAAGGCTTCGAGATCAGCGGCGACCACAGCGCCGATACCACCTATGCCTGGTCGAGCCTGGATTCGGGCACGATCTGGGACTGGATCGAGCGCGTGAACAACGAGAACGGCGGCGCCGGCTACGCCGGACACAACGACTGGCGCATTCCCAATCGCCGCGAGCTCGACAGCCTCATCGACTTCAGCCGCAGCGACCCGTCGGTGCATCCCGCCTTCGACTCGGCCTGCGTCTCCGACTGCGTGCCCACCAGCTGCAGCTGCACGGTCGCCGACGAGTACTGGTCCTCCACGACCAGCATCGCCAACGACAGCCTGGCCTGGGCCGTCAGCTTCTCGCGCGGCAAGGCCGAAGACTTCTCGAAGACCAGCCGCCGCGCCGTGCGGGCCGTCCGTGGCCCCGACTGAACGTCGAAATCCCATGACGTCCGGGTCCACCCACCGGAGTAGAAAACGAAAATTCGAGACCTGACGTATCCAAAACGCGGGCTGGTTCGTGGAGGGGAAAGAGAGGTGGCACGCATGAAGCTGCGCGAGAAGCTGCGGATCTACAGACGCGTCTTCCAGAAGGCCAGCCGCAACCGGGCGGATCTGCGCCGTGTTCTGGCCCACCACGGCAAGGTCGCCTTCGCGGTCTACGCCTACGAGCTGGCCGTGCTGCTGAGCAGCAAGGTCGACCCGCGCCTGAAGACGCTCGGTGCGATCAAGGCGTCGGCTCTGGTGGGCTGTCCCTTTTGAATCGATATCGGCTCTGCCGTCGGCAGGGAGATGGGCATCACCGATGAGAAGCTGGCGGCGCTGCCCCGCTACCAGGACAGCCCGCTGTTCGACGAAGTCGAGCGCGCCGTGCTCGACCTTGCCGTGGCCATGACCTCGACGCCGGCCGATGTCTCCGAGGACCTGCGCCAGCGGCTGCGCCGGCATCTGAGCGAAGCCGAGATCGTCGAGGTCGCCTCGCTGATCGCCTGGGAGAACCATCGCGCGCGCTTCAACCGCGCGTTCGGCGTCCGGGAGATGGGCTTCAGCGATGGCGCGTTCTGCGTGCTCCCGGAGCGCACGCCGCAGTAGGGCTCTCTCGGCCGTCTCGGTCCGCATCGCACCGCACCCACCGCGCCCGCACCGCGTAGCGACGCACAGCGGCACGGCGGTCTTGTGAGGCGCCCTGCAGGCGAATATTGTGTGGCTCCAGCAGCGCTTCGGCACCGGGGACCGGGCTCGCCGCGGCCGCAATCGTATCCGCTCGGGGTGTCCGCGCTGCCAGGAGGGGTCATGGAGTGCATCGGCTCATTCCGGCGCCGCAGCCTGTGGCTGCTCACATCGAGTCTGTCCCTGGCGCTGCTCACCGCATCGGTCGTCAACGCCGCTTCCGAACCGCCGCGTCCGGGCACCGTCGTCACCCGGCACAACGTGCACGAGTACGAGGAGTTCCTGGGCCCCGGCCTTCGCTGGGCCGTCGAGCGCGGCGCCAATCTGCCGGTCGTTGCCTACAAGAAGATCGCCCACCCGCCGCCCTATCAGGAGGCCACCGAGAAGTTCTCCGACCAGGTCGTGCTGTCGCCCGACGGCCTGCGGCTCGAGAACTACGTGGCCGGCATGCCATTCCCGTCCGTCGACGAGAAGGACCCGCGCATCGCCGACAAGCTGATGTTCAACTTCTCCACGGCCATCGGCATCGACGACTCCGACATCCGCAACTTCGACTGCGACACCGGAGCGCTCGGAGAGGACGGCAATCCGCTGCGGGTGGAGCGGCACTTCCTCATCGATCACATCCGCCGCCTCTATTTCACGGGACGTCTCGTCGTCGATCCCAAGCCGGCCATGCCCAATCGCGACGCCGCGCGGTTCAAGGAAGCGCTGTACCCGCTGATCGAGCCGTTCGACCTCAAGGGTACGGGCTTCACGTTCACGCGTTATCTCGAT
This sequence comes from Candidatus Limnocylindrales bacterium, assembly GCA_035626395.1. Lineage (NCBI taxonomy): Bacteria > Bacillati > Chloroflexota > Candidatus Limnocylindria > Candidatus Limnocylindrales > Candidatus Limnocylindrales bacterium. The sequence continues at coordinate 44,633 of DASPNR010000041.1, forward strand.
CCGGCACGGCAGGACGACACCTGGCTGTACCTGCCGCAGCTTCGCCGCGTGCGGCGTCTGTCGTCGGCGCAGCGCTCGGATGCGCTCTTCGGACAGGACACCGATGCCGACAGCTACGAGGGCTATCAGGGCAACATCGCCTGGATGAAATGGAAGTACCTCGGCGAGAAGACCGTTCTCGGCACGATGCACGCCGAGCGCCTTCCGGTGGTATGGGGCGAGCCGTCGGGAGATTTCCTGCACGACGACAAATGGGAGCCGCGCGAGGTCTGGATCATCGAGGGTGTCTCGAAGCTGCCGCAGTACGCGTACTCCAAGCGCGTCATCTACCTGGACAAGGAGACGCAGCGGATTCCGTTCACCGACATGTACGATGCGGGCGGGCAGCTCTGGAAGATGTGGGTGAACAACTACCGCTTCGCCAAGGAGCCGCTGCGAGGCGCGCGCTACGCCATGGACTGGGAGTACGGCTACCGGCCGTCGATCACGATGATCGACATGCAGCTCGAGCACGGCACCTTCTGCGCCTTGCCGAGCCACCGCTTCCCCGGCGAGCAGGGCTGGTACGTGAACCTGGGCGAGAAGGAAGGGACCAACGAAGGCTTTTTCGACGTCGCGGCGATCATCGCGGCTGGGCGCGGGTAGCCGCGTCCAGCCGCGATGATCGCGAAACGCCTTCGCCATGGGTGACGGCGGGCTCTCGCGCGTCTAGGGCAGCCGGACGCGGCTATCGCGCCAGGTGCGTCGCTCGCGAACGCCTGCAAGTCACAGCCGCGGCGCGCCGTCGCGTACCGGGCCGCGCCACAGCAGGCGCAGGGCATCCAGGCGAATGCGCGCGGCATCGATGGCCTGGGCCAGCTCGCGGCGTTGCTGTTCCAGTGCCGCGTGCTCTTCGCGGCGCACGTGATCATTGACCGCGGCCAGCGCCGTCAGGCGCGCCAGCTCCGCCGATAGCTGCTCGTTCATCGCTTCCTGCGCGGCCTGCCGCAGCCTGGCTGCGCTCTCCTCCGCCAGCTGCTCGCAGCGCAGGTAGAGCCGGCCGATCAGTGGCGCCAACGTCGCCTTCTGCGCGCTCAGCCAGCTGGCGCGGCCGTCGGCTCGGGCGGCGGCGAGGGCAGGCGTCATCGGATCCTCCTCCGGCGCCGGCACGTTGCGATGCTGGTCGACGAGCACGCGCACGGGCGACGGCGCCAGGAAGCGGTCGACGTGCAGGCGCGGCGGTGCCGCCGCCTCCAGCACGAACACCGCCTCCAGATACAGGCGCGGCGGCGCATCCTCCTCGAGGAGGACGAAGCAGGCGTTGCCGGCCTCGGAGGCAACGAGCAGCTCCATCGCGTCTCCCAGCAGCGGATGATCCATGGTGGCGAACTGCAGATCCTCGCGCACCAGCGCCGTGTGACGGTCGAACGTCAGCGCGGTCTCGCCGCGCTCGAGGCCGGGAAACTCCGGGCTGTGCATTGCATCCGGGTTCAGGAGGTACGCGCGCGGTGCGATCTCTTCGGAATAGATGCGGAAGTGCTCGAGGAGGCGAAGGAACCATTCCTCGAAGGCTTCATCGGCATCGATGCTGCGAATGGCGGCGAGCAGCGGCTCGGCAACGTCGCGCCGCAGCGATGCCATCTCCAGCAGCCGGTCGCGCCCCTGCTCGACACGTTCGAGAAGCGACGCCGCAGCCTCGGCGGTCTGCGCCACCAGTTCGTCGGTGTCTGCACGCAAACGCTCCGGATCCATGGCCGGAGCCGCCAGCGCCAGCGCCGAGACCCGCTCGCCGAACCGTTCGAGCAGCGGATGCGCGATCAGCGTCGGCCGCCGGAATGCGTCGACGCCCTCGTCCAGCCACCGTACCAGCACTTCCTGCCCGGACCCGGCAACGTAGGGAACATAGACCCGCACGACCCCTCGCTGACCGATGCGGTCGAGCCGTCCGATGCGCTGCTCGACCAGGTCGGGGTCGAGCGGCACGTCGAACAGCACCAGGTGCTGCGCATGCTGGAAGTTGCGGCCTTCGCTGCCGAGCTCCGAGCACACGAGCAGGCGGGCGCCGTCGGCCTGCGCGAACCACGCGGCGTTGCGGTCGCGTTGCAGCAGCGTCAGTCCCTCGTGGAACAGGGCGGTCGCGACGCGAACGCGCGCGGCGATGGCGGCATCGATGCTCTCGGCCTTGGACGCGCTCCGGCAGATCACCACGACCTTGCGCGCTTCCGGCGACGACAGCAGCTCGAGCAGCCAGTCGATGCGCGGATCGTCGCCGAGGCCGGCGCTGCCGGCGGTTGTGCCGGCAAGGCCGATGGCGCGCTGGGCGTCGGGCACAGCGTCTGGCGCGGCCGTGCTCGCGAGGTCGCTGGCGAGCTCGGCCTGGAGCCGTGCTGTGAGCGCGTCCGGCACTGCACCGTGCGCGCTTTCGTGCCGCTCGGCGCCGCCGCGGCCCAGGGGGATGCGCAGGACTTCGCGGGCAGGAAAGCCGCCGACGGCGGCGCGCGTGTTGCGAAACATCACCCGGCCCGGTCCATGCCGGTCGATGAGCTCCTCGAGCAGTCGCCGGCGCAGCGCAGGATCGGCGATGCGTGCCGCTACGTCGCGCTCGTCGGCGCCCAGCGTCTGCGCCAGTCGTTGCACCGCCGAGGAAGAAAGCGCGGTCCCTACGATCAGATCGGAGGCCACGGAAGCGACCTCGCGATACCCGCTCGATTCGGCCAGCCAGCATTCGAAATCGGCGTACCGGTGTGGATCGAGGAGCCGCAGGCGCGCGAAATGTCCCTCCTCGCCGAGCTGCTCGGGCGTCGCCGTCAGCAGCAGGAGCCCTGCGGTCGCGGCGGTGATCCTCTCCACGGCGCGGTAGCCGGCGCTCGCTTGCTCGCGCGTCCATTCCAGATGGTGCGCTTCGTCGACGATCACGATGTCCCAGCCGGCGTCGGCGGCCTGCGCCACGCGCACTTCGTTCCGTTCCACCAGCGAAATGCCCGCCAGCACGAGCTGCTCCTCGGCGAAGGGATTGGCGCCGGGCGTGCTCGTCTCGATCGCCTGGCAGCGTTCCTCGTCGAAGACGGCAAAGCGCAGCTGGAAACGGCGCCGCAGCTCGACCAGCCATTGGTGAGTCAGTGCATCCGGCACCAGGACGAGCGCCCGAGCCACGCGTCCGTTGAGAACGAGGCGGCTCAGCACGAGGCCGGCTTCGATGGTCTTGCCGAGGCCGGTTTCATCGGCGAGCAGAACGCGCGGCAGAAGGCGGCGGGTGACCTCGTCGGCGACGAAGAACTGGTGAGGCAGAAGCTCCACGCGCGGGCCGACCAGACCGCGCACGCCGCTGCGCCGGATGTCGTGCTGTCGCGCCAGCGTCTCGGCGCGCAGCTCGAACGTCCTTGCCGGATCGACGCGTGCCGCCAGCAGGCGCTCGCGTGGCCCGGTCAGGACCATCTGCGAGGAGAGGCGGTGCTCGGGCACCTCGCCGTTTCGGCAGCGGTAGTGCAGCAGGCCCTCGCGTTCCTCGACCGCCTCGACCCTGTGGACGCCGCCGCCGTCGTCGCGGATCGTGTCGCCGGCGCCGAAGCGCACGCGTCGCAGCGGGGCCGAGCGCAGCATGTAGCGGCGGCTTTCGCCGGCCGCATCGAAGTGAAGCAGCACGCTGCGGTCATCGCAGTCGACGACGATGCCGAGCCCGAGCTCCGGCTCGGCATCGTTCATCCATCGCTGGCCGCGCACGATGCGTCTGGCGGTGTCGCCGTTCACGTTCTGCCTTGGCACGCGCCGCGCACGCCCACCGCGAATGGACGCCGGCAACGGTCGCGCAGCGTGAGGTTTTCGACGAGGACCTTCGAGTTCGCAAGATCGCATCATCCAGACTGGCTGATGGTGCATGCCGGAGTTGACGCGGGTCGGACCGACGGGCCATATCCACCTCACATGCGGCACTTCGCTCCGACCCGCCGGTGCCGGGGATCGCGGAGCAAGCTTGGGGTGCCGTCGGAGGGGGGCGACATGCTTCGAGCGACCGCGGCGGCCACAGCTCTCGTGATGCTGGCCAGTTGCAATGGAGGTACAGGCTCGACGACCACCGTCTTCTTCGGAAGCAATGGCAACGGAGGTTGTCGCACGCTGACGGTGCGCGTGCAGGTCGGCCCCGAGCACGTGGCAGGCGCGCCCGCCGAGGCGTGCATGCTCGACGAGGCGCTGGTCGCGGCCGGATGCCGCATCCTGGCAGGCGAGCAGGACGGCGCGCTGCAAGTGACGATTCTCGGATGCATCGTCCCCGAGGCGGCCTCGCTCTTCTCCTGCGCATTTCGCGGCGTCGACCCCGCCAACGTTCAGCGCGTGACGAGCTCGCTCTGCGGCTGCGCCGATCGCTGCGATCCATTCCCGCCGATCTGCGTCGCGCTCGCCGACGACCGCAGCGCCTGCGAGCAGTGCCTCAACGGCGTCGACGACGACGGCAACGGCAGCGTCGATTGCGTCGATGAGAATTGCCGCCACGTCCTGCCGTGCGCCTCCACGACGACCACCTCCACCTCGTCCTCGACGCTGCACGGGTACACGACGACGACTTCCACTCCCACCACCAACCCGCCCTCGACAACCACCACGCTCGTTGCCGGCAAGGAGCTGGTGGTCGACTTCGACATCGCGTCCGCCAGCGGGCTGATCGGCGCGCTGCAGATCGCCGTCGACTACTCCTCGGCCAAAGGCACCTTCGTGGGCACCGCCGGCGCGCCGCAATGCAACAGTCACGTTCCCGGCTCGCTGGTGTCGTTCAACGACGACGACGTCAACAAGACGCTGCGCATGGGCTTCGTCAGCCTGCAGGGCGTGCAGGCGCCGGTGCGGCTGGCGACCTGCAGATTCGCGTACGGATCCGAAGCGCCGGTAAAAGAGGATTTCGGCATCGTCGTCGAGGATGCCGCCGATCCCGACTTCAATCCGATCCAGGTCGACGTGGAGCCCGAAGTCGAGCCGGCGCCGCCGACGACGGTCGTCAGCACGACCACCTCCAGCACGAGCACGACCCTGGCCGTCCCGGATTCCGAGCTGTACACGATCTACTTCGACCTGACGCAGGCGAGTGCACCGCTGGGCGCCCTGCAGTTCGACGTGGGCTACGAGGGCTCGCCCGGCGAGTTCGTCGGCAGCTTCGGCGACGTCGATTGCCGCTCGCGCGTGGGCAACAACCGCGCCTACAACGACCTCGAGAGCAACGACACGTTGACCATCGGCTTCGTCAGTCTCGAAGGCCTCGATGCACCGCTGACGCTGGTACGCTGCCGCTATCGGGCGCCGGCGCAGGCGCCGGTGGCCGCCGATTTCGCAGTCACGATCGCGGATGCCAGCGGCACCGACTTCGAGCCGGCCACTGCGACCGTGACCGTGCGCGTGAGCGCTGCGCCATAGCGCAAGCTGCCTGTGCTTTTGCGAGGCGCGCGGCAGATGGCGTCCTGAGCGGCGGTTCAGCAACCAAACAGCGCGGTCGGCGTATTGACGGTCATTGGGACGCCGCATAAGGTCCGCACTGGACGTCCGGGTCCGGGCGTCTCTGTCTCAGGGGGCTTGTGCACGGGGCCGCTGCGCCCGGAGGGAACCGATGAAGCGCCAGACGCCGCAGGACGAACAGGACCAGATCGAGGCCCGCAGCACGCGTCGCGAGATCCTGCGCGGCGGCCTGCTCATTGCCGGCGCGGCGGCAGTCGGTCGCGTGGCCGGCGAGCCCAGGGCCGCACACGCCGCCGATGGTTCGGCTCTCCTGATCGGCCGCGTCAACAGCGGCAGCAGCATCACCACGCTGCGGGTGCCCGGGCAGGTGCCGGGTCTAGTGGTCACCCACGATACGGTTGACCCGAACTCGCCGCCCGACTTCACGTTCACTTCGGCCCTGCGCGGCGATGGCGGCAGCAGCATCGGCGTCGAAGGCAACTCGGCCAGCAGCATCGGCGTCCTCGGACAGACCGGAACGCCGTTCCTGTCCGACCCCAACTCCCCCATCCAGATCGGCGTGTACGGCGCATCCATCGAAGCCATCGGCGTCGGCGGGCGCTCGTTGCACGGCTTTGGTGTGCTCGGCCAGACCGGCGGCGATCTGGCCATCGACCCGAACGAAGAGATGCCCGTCTCGGGCATCATCGGCCTGGCCGGATTCTCCGGCGACCCCAACGACCCGGGCAACCTGGCCGGCGTCGTCGGCTTCGCGATGGACCCGAACATGCCCGGCATCCTGGCGCGCAACTCGAGCGTCGACGGTCTGGCTCTCGACGTTCGCGGCCGCGCGTCGTTCTCGAGCGCCGGCAAGGGAACGGTTCCTGCCGGTGCCGACCGTGTGGCCGTCGATCATCGCAGCGTCAGCGCCAGCAGCATCGTGCTGGTGACGCTGTCGAGCGATCCCATCGGCGGTCGGCGTCTCAAGCACGTCGAAGTTGCCGATGGTGGCTTCACCGTCGTTCTTTCGGGAAGAGCCAAGGTGCCCGTCAATTTCGGCTTTCTGGTCGTGAACTGAGCGGCGCCGGCAACGAGCTCGCGTGACGTTGACGCCGCCGCGCGCCGCTCCTTCGGCCGCGCGCGATCCAGACCTGGCCCGCGTGGCGGATCTCGTCCCTTCCTGCGCGCGCCGCATCCTCCATCTCGGCTGCGGCCGCGGCGTCGCCGCGTTGCTGCTGAAGCTGCGCAGGCCCGACCGCCACGTCATCGGCGTCGTCGGCGACGCCACGCTGGTGCGCCAGGCCCGGGAGCACTGCGACGAGGTCGTCGCGGCGGCCGACACCTCCCGCCTTCCCCCGGGCTCCTTCGACTGCATCATTGCAAGTGACCTGCTCGAGCGCGCCGCCGACCCGGCGCTCGCGCTTGCTTCGGCGCTGCGGCTCCTGGTTCCGGGCGGACATCTGATTGTGGAAGCACCGTCTGCCGCTCATGCACGCGCTCTGGCGCTGGCATCGACCAGCGCGCAGGGCGGCGCGGCGGGCGGCACTGCGGGCAGCGCGCACGGTGTGCGCGGCTTCACGCGTCGCGGCGTGATCGAGCTGCTGCGGCACAGCGGCTGCGAGGTGACGGGCCTGCGCCTCGACCTCGAGCATGCGACGCCGGACAAGCCGCTGCCGCTGGTGCACCAGAGGGGCCTGCGCGTCGAGGAGCTCGAAGAGTCGCTGGCGCCGCGGATCTTCGTGAATGCCGTTTACGCGGAAGCGGCCGCCTGGATCCCGGTGTGTTCGGTGATCGTGCGACCGGTCGGCGCGACCGATGCGACGATGGCGGCGCTTGGCGAAGAGGCGCAGCGCCTGTCGCTGCAGGTGGTGGTGGCCGAGGGCAAGACCCCGAGCGACTTGAATGCCGCCGTGCGCGCGGCGCGCGGCCGCTACATCGCCTTCCTCGATGCGGGCACCGTTCCTCAGCCGGGATGGCTGACCGCGATGATCCAGGCGCTGCAGACCAATCCGCGCGCGGGCGCCGTCGGGCCGAAAAGGGAGGCGGGCCAGGCGTTGCAGGCGGACGGCGCATTGCACGCAGACGCCGCTCTGCACGCGGCGGCGCTGGATGCGGCCGTTTCGGCCGAATACGGCCAGGGCATCGATGCGGTCGCACTGCCGTATCGCCACGAGCCGTTCCCGCTGCGCCAGGCGCCGGTCGGCGCGGTCAGCGGCGTGCCGGCCGTCGGCGTCGACGGCATGGTCATGGAGCGCTCGCGCTTCATCGAGATGGCCGGGTTCGACGAGCGGCTGCGCGTGCGCAGCTTCGATGCCGACCTGTGCCTGCGGCTGCGCGCGCACGGCCGCCCCGTGCTGTGCTGCTCGGAGGGCGTCGTGCGCGCCGCGGCAACCGACGTCGATGACGCTACCGCCGCCTCCGACCGCCGCTACTTCGGCGACAAGTGGTCGCCGGCGCTCGAGGCCATCCAGCTCGATCGTTCCGTTGCCGAGCGGCCGCCGGGCCTGCAGCTGCGCTCGCGCGTGCAGGGCAGGCCTGCGCTCTTGTGGTCGGGCTACGTCTTCGGTCCTAGCGGATACGCCGAGAGCACGCGCGGCTTTCTGACGGCGTTGGAGCGGGCAGGCGTGCAGACGCTGGCGAGCCCGTTCGCCCACGGCAATCCCAGCTCGCTCGATGAAGTCGTCGATTTCGATCCGTTCCTGGTCGAGCGCGCGCCGCAGAGCTTCGTCAGCATCGTCTCGCGGCCGGCGATCTTCTTTCGCCGGCAGGCGCAGGAACATATCGCCATCGGCCGTACGATGAACGAAACCGACCGCATTCCGAACGGCTGGGTGCCGCGCTGCAATCAGATGGACCAGATCTGGGTGCCGAGCCGCTTCAACCTGGAGGCATTCGTGCGTTCGGGCGTGGACGCCGAGCGCGTGTTCGTGATTCCGGAGACGATCGACGAGCGCATGTACGGGCCGTCGGTGGCCCCGCTGGCCGTCGAGAACGTGACCGGGTTCGTGTTCCTCTCCGTCTTCCTGCTCGGACCGCGCAAGGGATGGAAGCTGCTGCTGCAAGCGTATCTCGACGAGTTCCGCTGCGAGGAGGACGTCACGCTGCTGCTGCGAGTGTCGCCCTCGCTGCGCTCGCCGCTGAGGGAGCTGACCGACTTCATTCGCGAGCACACCGGCGACCCGGCGCGGGCGCCGCGCGTCGTGTTGTGCCCGGGCACGGTCGACGGCGCCACGATGCCGCGCCTCTATCGCAGCGCCGACGCGTTCGTCCTGCCGTCTCGAGGAGAAGGCTGGGGGCGCCCGTACATGGAGGCGATGGCGTCGGGGCTGCCCACCATCGGCACGGGGTGGAGCGGCAACACCGACTTCATGGACGAGCACAACTCGTATCTCATCGAATACACGCTCGTGCCGCACAACGATCCGAGCCTGCCGGTGCACTTCCACACGCCCGAGCAGACGCTGTGGGCCGAGCCGTCGCTCGATCATCTGCGCACGCTGATGCGCACGGTCTTCGAGAACCGCGACGCGGCGGCACGTCGAGGCGCTCTTGCGCGCCAGTCGGTGCTGGACCGGTTCCGGCACGGCAAGGTCGCGGACATCGTCATCGAGCGGCTGCAGCAAAGCGGCATCGAGGTCGCACGGTCGAAGGCGCCGTCGCCCGCGGCCGAGGTGCAGACGCCGGCGGCCGAGGCGCCGTCGCCCGCGGCCGAGGTGCAGACGCCGGCGGCTGAGGCGCGGTCGCCCGTGGCCCAAGCGCCGTCGATATCGGTGATCCTCGTGGCGCGCGGCGGTGCCGACCGTGCAGCCGCGTGTGTGCGGCGCATCGAGACGAACTCCCCGCGTCTTGCCTTCGAGCTGGTCGTGGTGATGTGCGGCAGCGTCGCACTGCCAATCGCGAGCGCGGTTGCCGCGGCGGTGCGCGTCGTCTCGGTCTCCGAGACCGCCAGTGATGCCACGGCACGCAACGCCGGCGCGGGCGCGGCCGCCGGCGAGCACCTGGTCTTCGTCGATGACGACGTGTGGCCGCAGCCGGGATGGGCCGACGCTCTGGTCGAAGAGCTGCGCGCCAGCTCGGGCACCGCAGTGGTCGGAAGCAGACTCGTGGCGCGCGACGGTACGCTGCTGCACGCGGGGCTGGTCTACGGGCCCGATCTTCTGCCGTATCCGATCCATCGCGGAGCCGAGCCTGCGGCGCCGGCTGCCGGGCAAGCGCGTGCCGTCAGCGCCGTCGCCGGCACCGGCATGCTGATCCGCCGCAAGAGCCTGCTGGCCGTCGGCGGCTTCGACGAAGCGCTCGAAGGAACCCATGCCGATGCGGCGTTGTGCCAGCGCATGCGCGAGCTCGGTCTGGAGATCGTCTACTGCCCGCGCAGCACGCTGGTTCACGACGAGCGTGCGCGGCCGGGGCCACGCCTGGAGCGCGAGGCCGCGGCTGCGTTTCTGGAGCGATGGGCGCCGAGCCTGTGGTGCGACGATGAAGCACGGTGCGAGGAAGACGGCAGCGACGTCATCGCCGCGCGCGCGGCAGCGTGGCAGATGCCGCCGGCAGGCCGCGTCCGCAGCGCGCGGGAGCCGGCGGTGCTGTGGTCCGCGCCCGTATTCGATCGCAGCGGATACGCCAACGAGGCGCGCGATTACGTGCTGGCGCTCGATGAGGCCGGCGTCGACGTCTACGTGAACGCGTATCCGTGGCGGCACGTGCCATCGGATCTGCCGGGAGACGAGGTCGCGCGCATTGCCGAGCTGGCACGCGCAGGGCTGCCGTCCGACTTCGTGCACGTCATCCAGCATCAGGCGATCCGCTTCTGGCGCCATCCCCAGGCGCTGGCCAATGTCGGCCGGACCATGTTCGAGACCGATTCGCTGCCGCAGGACCGCGTCGAGCGCTGCAACGCGATGGATGAGGTGTGGGTGCCGAGCCGCTTCAACGCGCAGACGTTCGCTGCCGCGGGCGTCGATGCCGGCAGGCTGGTGGTGATTCCCGAAGCCATCGATGCCGATCTGTACGGCGCCGCTGCCGAGCCTCTGCTGATCCCGGACGCTCGCGGCTTCGTGTTCCTGTCGGTCTTCGCGTGGAGCCCGCGAAAAGGCTGGGACGTCCTGCTGCGCGCGTTCGGCGACGAGTTCGCGGCCAGCGACGACGTCACGCTGGTGCTGGCGATCAGCACGAGCGCCGCCGGCATGCCGGGCGATCCGGCGCCGGCGGTGCTGTCGTACCTGCGCGATGCGCTCGGCCGCGACCCTGCGGCCACGGCGCGCATCGTGGTGCTGCCGCTGGCGCTGTCGCCGAAGAAGATGCCGGCTCTCTATGCTGCGGCCGATGCGTTCGTGCTGCCGTCGCGCGGCGAGGGATGGGGAAGGCCGTACATGGAGGCGATGGCGTGCGGGCTGCCCACGATCGGCACGGGCTGGAGCGGCAACACCGAGTTCATGAACGCCGGCAACTCCTATCTCATCGACTTCGAGCTGGTGGACCTGCCCGAGGAGGGATGGGCGCGTCCGGGCCTGTTCCGCGGCCAGCGGTGGGCCGCGCCGTCGGTCGAGCACCTGCGCAGTCTGATGCGCCACGTCTACACGCATCGCGAGGAGGCGCGCCGCATCGGCGGGCGCGCACGCGCCGAGATCCTCGAACGCTACGACCGCCGCCGCATTGCCCAGACGATGAAGGTCCGCCTCGCAGCTCTGGGGTCCAATCCGGAGAATGCGGTTTCCTGGCCGCCGCGTCGGAAGCCGTAGCGGGCGAGACCGAGATCAGCTGAGCCAGCCGCGCTGGGCGGCGATCAGCGCCAGGCGGGCTCGCGAGTGGATGTCGAGCTTGGCGTAGACCTGCTGGAGGTGGGAGTCGACGGTCTTCGGGCTGAGGAACAAAGCGGCCGCGGCTTGGCGAATGGTAAGGCCACGCGCCAGAGCGGTTGCCACGCGCAGCTCCTGCTCGGTCAGCTCGGCCGATGCTGCCGTCGCGCCGCCGCGGCGCCGCGCACCGGCCGCGCGCAGCTCCGCGGCCGTCCGTTCACGCCACGGCCGGGCGCCGAGCCTCTCGAAAATCCCGTCGGCTTCCTTCAGGCATCGCCGTGCCTGCATGCGCCGCCGCGCCCGATGCAGTCGCGAGCCATACAGCAGCAGCGTGCGCGCCCGCTCGAAGGGCATCGGCCGCTGCGCTTCCAGAGCCAGGGCGCGTTCGAAACACGCCTCGAAGCCGTCGCCAGCGATCATTCCTTCGCATCTTGCCGCAAGCGCAGCGCCGACCGCGCTCCCGGTCTCCTCGGCTTCGAGCCGCAGCTTCTCGGTGACCGCGACGGCATCGGCAACGCGTCCCGTCAGCACGAGCGCTTCGACCAGATCCGGGCGCCACGGAAGGATGCTCGGGTGAAGCAGGCCCGCACGCTCGACGGCCACCTCCTCGACCTGCTCGAGCACCGAGATGGCGCTGTCGGCGCGGCCCATGCTCAGCTCCAGAAGCCCGAGCGCGGTCAGCACGTACGACTGCATCGTCCGATTGCCGTGCCCATCGGTCAGCCGCCGGGCCCGCTCGATGCACGCGCGTGCCCGTTCCTCGTCGCCGCGCGCGGCGGCGATGCGTGCCCGCACGATGAGCGCGCGCGGCAGCGCATCGCCGTTGGCGGTCTCCTCGCCGATCATGATGGCCTCATCGGACTGCCGCTCGGCAAGATCCCACAGGCCCAGCCTGTGCGCGGCGTCGGCCGCGTGCCCGAGCGGCGCAGAGCGCGCGGCATGCGCGGAGATGCTCTCGAGCGAGTCCAGAACCGCCGCCGCGTGCTCGTGCGCCTGCTCGTAGCACTCCAGCGCCGTTCGCAGATGGGTGATCATCGAGTGCGTCCGCAGCGCCAGCTCCTGGTCGTGCACGTCGAGCACGTCGCGCTCGACGCGCTCGAGAACCGCGCGCCCTTCGGCCATGCGGCCGCGGAAGATCAGCCCGGCCGCCAGGCACGCGCCGACCTGCGCCTTGACGAGCGCATCGCCGCCTTGGCCGAGCAGCTCGGCAGCCCGGCCACCGAGCCGCAGCAGCTCGCGCACGTCGCCGGCCAGCAACGCCGCCATGCCGGCATCGGCCGTGACGAACGCCGCCATCGGCGCGTCTGCCGCCGTCTCGGCCGCTTCGGCCAGCGTACGCAGCAGCGAGAGCGCCGTGTCGACCTCGCCCACGCCCAGCAGCAACAGGCTGCGCGTGTGCAGCGTGCGCGGGCTGAAGCCGACGCCGGTGCCGAGCGCGACGGCGGCGTCCAGCAGCGCCAGCGCGCGCTGGAGCTGGCCGGCGGCGATGCGCGCATTGCAGGCGCGCAGAAGGCGCCGCGCCTGCAGCTCCTTGTCGATCGACAGGGCGGCGGCACGCTCGTACGCCAACGAGGCTTCGACGTATCCGCGCCGCGCCGAAGCGCGTGCGGCTGCATCGGACAGGGCCGCGGCGGCTTCCTCGTCGGCGCCTGCCGCGCTCTCGGCCAGGTGCCATGCTCTTCGATCGCCTTCGACGATCGCCGAAAGCGCGCGATGGGCGGCGCGGCGCTGCGGCGCGCCGGCGCGGTGGTAGGCAGCGCTGCGCAGCAGCGGATGCGAGAAGCGCAGGCGCCCGCCCGACACGGCGACGATCGCGGCGGCTTCGGCATCTTCCAGGGCCGAGGGGTCGATGCCGGCGTTGCGGCAGGCGCAAGCGATGATTGCGAGGTCGCTGCTGTCGCACGCCGCCGCGACGAGCAGCGCGTCCTGCGCCGCCGGCTCGAGCGCGCGCAGGCGACGCTCGAAGAGCGTGGCCAGACGGCTGCGCGTGCGAAACGCTGCCGGCAGCGGGGCATCGCCGCTGCGCTCCTGCGGCGCCAGCGACGAGGCGATCTCGACGAGCGCCAGCGGATTGCCTTCGCCTGCGGCCACCACGGCCTCCCGCACCGGCGCCGATAGATCGCCGGCTGCGGCAGTCACCAGCGTCCGTGCCTGCTCTGCCGCAAGCGGCGAGGGGCGCAGCGCCGATATCGCATCGAGGGCGGCGGCAACGTCTTCGCCGTCGCGGATCGCCAACAGCATCGTCATGCGCGACTCGCGCAGGCGCCGCGCCGCAAAGCCGATGCACTCGGCCGAGGCCGCGTCCAGCCACTGGGCATCGTCGACCAGGATCAGCAGCGGCCGTTGCTCGCACGCCAGTCGCATGAGGCCGAGGGCGGCCACGCAGACGGTGAAGCGGTCGCCCGCTGCCGCCGGCGCCAGCGCCAGAGCGCCTTCGAGCGCCAGCCGCTGCGGGGCAGGGAGGCGCTCGCGCAGCTCGAGCAAAGGCTCGAGGAGCTGCAGCAGCGCCGCGAACGGGAGGTGCGTTTCGGTCTCGGTGGCGCATGCCTCGAGCACCTGCATGCCGCCGGCGTGCTGACGCGCCCAGGCAAGCAGGGCGGTCTTGCCGATGCCTGCCTCGCCGCGCACCGCCAGGGCCGTACCGCGACCAGCGCGCGCATCGGCGACCGCGGCCGCGATGGCGGCGCGCTCCTGTTCGCGTCCCACGAGCATCGGCGCCGACCATAGCCGATCGCTGCGGTCCCGCCACCGTTGGAATTCAGGTGTTCGCCCGATGCAGCACGCCGCGGCGATGCGCTACCGTGCGCCGTTGCCGGCGCTGCCGCCGGCACGGGAGGGTGCATGAACACGGATTTGCGATCGGATCGACCCGGAGGCCGCGCGCGCTCGCGGCGCCCTGCGCAGCTTCCGGCGGCGGCGATGGCCGCCGCTCTTCTTGCCGCCGGTGCGGCCGTGCTCGCCGCAAGCTCGCCGGCAAACGCCATCGGCATTCCCAACGACGCGTTCCTCTACCGCCTGGGCGCCGTGACCTCGACCGCCGCGGTGCCGGTGCAGAACTTCACCGACCGGATCACGTACACGACGGCGGGGGGCTTCTCGCGCACCGTCAGCATCGCCGTCCGGACGCCGCCGGGCGCCGCCGAGACCGAGCTGCCGGTGGTGATCATTGCGCACGGCGGCGGCGAGCAGCCCAATGCGCGCAATCCCGCCACGACGCTGCCGGAGTGGGGAGAGGCGCTGGCGCGCGCCGGCTACCTGACCATCAACGTCCTGCACGGAACCAACGTCGGCACCGATCGCACCGCGCTGTGCAACGCCATCGGCTACCCGGTCACGCCCGACCCGGCGGCGCTGTCGGCCACGCTGCAGGACCTGGCGGCGGCGCTGGTGCAGGCGAGCCAGAGCGCCGGCGGCGTCGCCATCGCCGTCGACGAGCTGATCGACGCGCATCCCGGCCTCTTCGATCACCTGGCCGACATGGGCGAGGAGCATGACGAGGAGTCGCCGCTGGTCGAGCAGGTGATGGACATCCTGCTGGCGCGGCTGCAGGGATGCCGCTCGATCAACGGGCTCGGGCTCTGGGACCGGCCTTACGACATCGCCGCGGTCGTCGATGCGCTGCACGACGGCGTCATCACCGAGCTCGACGGCTGGATCGACACCGACAGGATCGCGCTGCTCGGGCACTCCAACGGCACCAGCAGCGTCTTGAACGCGGTGGGACTGCAGCGCGCGCTTCCCAACGGCGTCAAGGTGCCCGCTCCGTTTCCGGCCGGGCATGAGCGGCGGCCGCTGGCTGCGGTGGCGCTGTCGCCGATGGGCGTCAACACCTACGGTCTCTTCGATACGGCAGCCTGGGCGCCGGGCGTGACCGACTCGAAAGAGCATTCGTGGATGGGGCTCAACGACATTGCGGTGATGACGCTGACCGGGGACGGCGACAATCACTGCAAGACGCGCTACGTCTGCAGCGATTCGGATTCGGGGGCCAAGCGCATGATCCCGTTCCACCGCATGCCCGGCGGCAACAAGTACTCGGTCTACCTGCACGATCGTCTGGCCGAGGAGATCGTCTCGTCGCACGAGCTGTTCGGCAGCCTGGACGCGCCCGGGGTCTGCCGTTCGCCGTCGCTGGCAGGCCTTTGCGCCGACGAGGTCAAGTGGCTCAAGTCGGCGGTGATCGCGTTCCTGGACGCGCACGTGCTGTCCGAACAGAGCGCCGTCAACTGGCTGCGCTCGAAGAACCTTTCCCGGGCATCGGGCCGGCTCGCCCGGATGAAGCGGAAATGAGAGCAGCGACGGCGGCGGCGCGCTGAGCCTCGACAGGCGATGGCGCAGCGGATCGCGCGATGAGCTTTGCTCTCGCCTGCCTGCGATGGTCGGATGCGCAATGCCCGCTTCCGCTCGATCCACGCAATCCGCTTTCGCCACGCTCGGCCTCGACGAGTCCCTGGTCACCGCCGTCGTCGGGCTCGGCTACGAGGAGCCGACGCCCGTGCAGGCGCAGTGCATTCCATTGCTCCTGTCGGGCAAGGACCTGCTGGCGCAGGCCGCCACTGGAACCGGCAAGACCGCTGCCTTCGCCCTGCCGATGCTGCAGAACGTGCGCGCCGCCGCGCCTGTCTCCGGCGCTGCCGCACGCAAGGCCGGCAAGGCCGGCGCGGCACGCACGCGCGGCATCGTGCTGGTTCCGACGCGCGAGCTGGCGATGCAGGTATCGGAGGCGATCTACAAGTACGCCCGCGGCACGGACCTGACGGTGGTGCCCCTGTACGGCGGCGCCCCCATGCCGCAGCAGATCCGCGCGCTCGACCGCGGCGCCGACATCGTCGTGGCGACTCCTGGACGCGCGCTCGATCATCTGCGGCGCCGCACGCTCGGCCTGGAGGCGATCGGCATCGTCGTGCTCGACGAGGCCGACGAGATGCTCGACATGGGCTTCGCCGAGGACATCGACGCCATTCTGGAAACGGCGCCGCAGACCCGGCAGACGGCGCTGTTCTCGGCAACGATGCCGCCGCGCCTGCGGGCCATTGCCGAGCGTCATCTGCGCGAGCCCGAGCGCATCACCATCGAACGCGAAAAGCCGGCAGGCAAGGTGCCGCGCGTGCGGCAGGTGGCCTACGTCGTGACGCGGGCGCACAAGGAGGCGGCGCTGCAGCGCGTGCTGGACGTCGAGAGTGCGGAGTCGGCGCTGGTGTTCTGTCGCACGCGGCTGGAGGTGGACTCGCTGGTGGAGACGCTCGGCGCGCACGGCTATCGCACCGAGGCGCTGCACGGCGGCATGCAGCAGCGCCAGCGCGAGGCGGTGATGGCGCGCTTCCGCGCGGCCAAACTCGACCTGCTGGTGGCCACCGATGTGGCCGCGCGCGGGCTGGACATCCAGCACCTCTCCCACGTCTTCAACTACGACGTGCCGTGCAATCCGGAGGCCTACATCCATCGCATCGGTCGCACCGGGCGCGCCGGCCGCAGCGGCACGGCCATCACGCTGATCGAGCCGCGCGAGCATCATCTGCTGCGCAGCATCGAGCGCGTGACCAAGCAGAAGATCGAGGTCGAGCCGCTTCCGACCGTGGCCGATCTGCGCGCCCGGCGCCTGGAAGCCACGGCCGCAGCGGTGCGCGAGCAGCTCGAGCAGGGCAATCTCGACGACGTGCGCGTGGTCGTCCAGTCGCTGGCCGAGGAGTTCGACATTCTGGATGTGGCGGCGGCCGCGGTGCGCATGGCGCACGCGTCGCTGGGCGGTGATCGCGAGGATCACGAGATTCCTGCCGCCGCGCCGCGCGAGCAGCGCGGACGAGACGGAAGGCGAGAGCCGCGACGCGCCAAGGCCTATGTCGACGAGCACGAGCAGTTCGAGGTGGCGCGCCTGTGGGTCGGCGCGGGACGCAGCGCCGGAATCCGCCCGGCCGACCTGGTCGGCGCCATCACCAACGAAGCCGGGATCACCTCGCGCGACATCGGCTCGATCGAGATCGCGGACCGATTCTCGCTCGTGGAGGTGCCCGACGCGCTCGCCGACGACATCGTGCACTCGATGAAGCGTGCCACGCTGCGCGGGAAGAAGGTGCTGGTGCGGCGCGAGCGCGAGGAGTGAGGTCCGCTCTCCTACGATCGGCGCGGCCGCTTGACTGACACGCCGACGTCCGCTCTTGGAGGAGCCGAGTACGCACGGCTCATGGCCAGCGATGACGACATCCCCGATTCTCGTGACGGATTGACGCGCCGGGAGCGCATCGTCCTCTACGTGCTACACGAAACGCAGAAGGAACTGGGTGGGAAGAACGTGCCGACGGCGATGCTGTGGGGCAGGGTGTGCGAGCACTTCTACATCAGCCCCGAGGAGCTGTCGGCGATGCTTGCGAGGCTCGGCGCGCGCAGCTGACTTCAGCGTTCGGTTCGCGACGGGATCCGCTTCGGCTGGCGTGCCTCGACGACGATCAGTGCCTGGCCGCGCACGTCGCGCCCGTCCAGGCCCGCTATGGCCGCACGCCCTTCGTCGGCGTTGCTGTACTCGACGAAGCCGAAGCCCTTCGGATTGCCGCTGGCAGGATCGACTGCGACCTTCAGCGTGACCAGCTTGCCGTACGGATCGGCCAGACGGTTGAGCTCGGCCTTGCTGACTTCCTTTGAAAGATTGCCCACGTAGAGTTTCATCGCGCTTCCTGAGGTCCTGGGGCGGAGAATGCGAGATCCCCGCGTGGATCTCTCGCATTCTTCGCGGCCGTGGAAATTACCTTGCAGCCTCTTCGGATCGACGCGGCTTCGCCTCGTTGACCCGCAGAGGCTGGCCTTCGACGTCGCGCCCGTCCAGGCCGGAGATCGCATTGCGCCCTTCGTCGGAGCTGGAATATTCGAGAAAGCCGAAGCCCTTGGCGGCGCCGCTCGAGCGGTCGGTCGCGATGGCTGCGGAGAGCAGCTTTCCGTAGGGAGCACCCAGCTCGTTGAGCTGAGCATCCGTGATCTTTTTCGACAGGTTGCCGACGTAGAGTCTCATCAGAATCCTTTGCCGCAGTGCGGATCGCCCCAGTGCAAAACCGCCGAGCGGCACATGCGGCTCGGCTGCAAGACAGTGTGCGGCTGAGCTAAGAGACGTGATTCCAGAGATTCTGACTTAGTTCAGAAGGACTGAAAGCCGAGGAGCGTTCCTCAGCGTGCCCGCACTGTACGCTTATCGGGTGGCCTTGTCACCGTGTTTTCGTCGTGACCGGCCGCGCGGCATGCGGGGATGGAGCGCTACGGCTTCTCCGGGAGCGGTGCGGCATCGGTGGGCGGTTGTTCCGGCGCGGACGGATCGGCGGCCGCGTCATCGGTACTGTCGGCCGTGCCGGTGCCGGTGCCCGTGCCCGTGCTGGTGCGGAGCAGCTTGGCTTCCTTCTTCCGGCGACGCTCGGCTTCCTTTTTTCGCTTCTCGAACTGGTAGTTGGGCTTCTTGGCCAAAGGGCTTGCTCCGCGGACGGCAATGACACTGCCGCGCGAAGGCGCGTCGACCAGTGCGGGGTGGGGCGAGGATGGTCCCTCGACAATCCTGGAGCGGTATCCCGGGCGGAGCCCGGCATCAAGCCGCCGCTCCCCGGCTGCTGGCGGTTCGTGCGAGCTGCCGCGGCGCACGCGACGCGGCAGCTCGCGGTCCGTGCGGTCGGGCGCGGCGCACGCGGCGCGGCTGCTGGCGGTCGTGCGGTCGGGCGCGGCAACACGACGCGGCTGCGCTCACGCTCCCGGGCGCTATTTCTCGCGCGCCACCTCCGTGTTGACCATGAGCGAGCCGTCGTACATCACCGAGCTGGCCCGCAGCTGCTTGCTGCTGCCGGAGATCACCACGAACTCGCACCAAAGGTCGGTGGCATTGAAAGCGAGCAATCCACGCGACCCCGGCAGAATCTCCTGCGCGGGCTGTTGCGCCACCACGAACCCGAACGCATTGCGCACCTTGATCTCGACGATTGCGGGCTTGTCTTCCGAGACGTTGATGACCGTGCACTCCACGCCATCCGCCAACCCGCTCGATCCCGTGGTGAGGCGCTTGCCTGCGTTCGCGGTGTCGGAGTTGCCAAGGACGAGCGTGACGACGGCGAGAAGCAGAGTGGCAGCTTTCATGGGTCCTCCTTCGAAGGCTGTGCGAGGCGCGCGAGATGCGCGTGCGGCGCTTGTAGCAAGCGATACGAGGACCACAACACGCGAACTCGAAGTTCGCCCTCGCATGCTCCTTCGCGCAGCCCCGCGCGTCGCTGCGGGATGAAGCGCATCGACCACGAGGTGCCCGCAACCGTTGGAGTGCTCGACTTTCCGCGCCGTGCCGCCGACAACTTGGCGCGGCGCACGCGACGCGTGAACTCCTCATGGCTCGTTGCTGTCGCTGCGTACGGGCTCACGACGAAAGGAGGTGTCTGCATGCTCTGGACCCGCCGCTTGGCTGTCTCCGTCCTTTTTCCGGCGTTGCTCGCCGCGCCTGCTGCTGCCGGCAACGGCGAATCCATGCTGCTCGGGCCGAGCGCCTATACCAGCGAAGCCGACAGCCCGCTCGATGTCGGGACGGTCGGTGTCTGTGTGGAGAACTTCGAGGACGGCACGCTCACGCCGCCTGGTGTGACCGGCAACGGAACATTCATCGGTCCGAGCGGGATCACCGATTCGGTTGACGGCGATGACGGATCGATCGACGGTTCCGGCGCGGCGGGACATTCCTACTTCAACGGCAACGGGTCGGCGGGCATTCAGTTCACGTTCAGCCCGACGGCTTCGGGCGGCCTTCCGACCACGGCCGGAATGGTCTGGACCGATGGTGGCCTTGGAGCCGGCGTGACGCTCGAGGTGTTCGGCCCCACCGGCACCTCGATCGGCACCTTCGGGCCGTTTCCGCACGCCGACAACAGCAACTCCGGCGAGACCGCCGAGGACCGCTTCTACGGCTACCACCTCAGCCAGGGCATCAGCGGCATCAAGCTGAGCAATCCCGGCGGCGGCATCGAGGTGGATCACCTTCAGCTGAACAACTGCTTCGTCTGCGGTGACACCAGCGCCGACATGGAGATCAAGGCGGGCGATGCGCTGTTCGCGCTCAAGGCCGCCGTGGGCACCGAGAACTGCGCGCTGTGCATCTGCGACGTCAATCAGACGGTGAGCATCACGGCCGTGGATTCGCTCATCATCCTGAAGAATGCGGTGGGGCAGGATATCGGCCTGGAGTGTCCGCCGTGCCTGGCCGTGACGCTCGCGAACTGACGCGACGTCTCCGGCAAGATTCGTGGCGGCGCTGCCGCTCCCGGCTCGGGACGATCCAGCGCCGTTCACCGCTCGGCGAAGGCGCGCTTCAACGACGAAGGCCGCATCGATGATCGATGCGGCCTTCGCTTGTCTGCTCCGCACGCGTGCGCGGGCGGATGGAATGGCAGCGACGGCTACTTGGCCAGCGCCTTCACCTTTTCGGTCATCTCGGGGACCAGCGTGAACAGGTCGCCGACCAGGCCGTAGTCGGAGATCTGGAAGATCGGTGCTTCGGCATCCTTGTTGATCGCCACGATCACCTTCGAATCCTTCATGCCGGCCAGGTGCTGGATCGCTCCCGAGATGCCGACGGCGATGTAGAGCGTCGGTGCCACGACCTTGCCGGTCTGTCCGACCTGCAGATCGTTGGGCACGTAGCCCGCGTCCACCGCCGCGCGGCTGGCGCCCATGGCGGCGCCGAGCGCGTCGCACAGAGGCTCGAGGACGATCTTGAAGTTCTCGCCGTTCTTCAGGCCGCGTCCGCCCGAGACCACGCGCGCCGCCTCGGTCAGCACCGGACGGTCCGACTTGGTCTCCTCGATCGACACGAACCTGGCGCCGTTGGCCGGCGAAGAAACGCTGACGTTCAGCGGCTCCACCGCAGCACTGCCGCCGCTCGACGCATCGAAGGCCGTCGTCCGCACCGACACGACCTTCTTCGCGCCGACGAGCTCGACCGTGGCGAAGACGTTGCCGGCCCACATCGGACGAACGAGCGTGCCGTCGTCGTTGATCTCGGTGACGTCGCTGGCAATGGCGGCGTCCATCGCGGCCGCCAGACGCGGCGCCAGATCCTTGCCCTTGGACGTGGCGGCGAAGACGACGCTGTCGCAGCCGGTGGCTTCGGCGGCGGCCTTCAGCGCCGCCACCGTGATATCGGCGATGGCATGATCGAGCGCGGCGTTCTCCACCGTCACGACCTTGTCGGCGCCCAGTGCGGCGGCCTGCGATGCCACGTCGCCGAGGCCCGTGCCGAGAAGCGCGACGATGACCTGTCCGCCGCCGCTGGCCGAGGCCAGCTTCTTGGCCGCGCTTACCGCGACGGCCGTGGCCTTGGGCACATGACCGTGCGCGTGCTCTCCGTAAACGAGTACGTTGCCCACTTCCCTGTCTCCTTAAAGAACCTTGGACTCGGTCTGCAGAGCCTTGATCAGCTCGTCGACCGACTCGACCTTGCGCCCGCCCTGGCGCGGCGGCGGCGGCGTCAGCTTCTTGATGCGAATTCGCGGGGTCAGATCCACGCCGAGGCTGGCGGCGTCGATCTCCTCGAGCGGCTTCTTGCGAGCCTTCATGATGCCGGGGAGGGAGGCGTAGCGCGGCTCGTTCAGGCGCAGATCGGTCGTGATGATGGCCGGCAGCGGAACCGACACGGTCTGGAGGCCGCCGTCGATCTCGCGCACGCACTCCGCCGACGCCTTGTCGCCCGACAGCGTCAGCTTGGAGATGAAGGTGGCCTGCGGCCAGCCCAGCATCTGGGCGAGCATCTGGCCGACCTCGTTGCTGTCGTCATCGATGGCCTGCTTGCCCATGATGACGATGTTCGGCTGCTCCTTCTCGATGATCTTGACCAGGATGCGGGCGACGGCGGTGGTGTCGGGCTTGTCGGCCTTGACCAGGATCGCGCGGTCGGCGCCCATTGCCAGTCCGGTGCGAAGCTGCTCTTGCGAATCGGTCGTGCCGATCGTCACGACGACCACCTCGGCGCCGCCCTGATTTTCCTTGATGCGCAGGGCCTCTTCGATGGCGATTTCGTCGAACGGGTTCACGACCCACTTGATGCCCGCCTCGGCGATCCCGTCCCCGGAGGGATTGATCTTGATCGACGACTCGGGGTCCGGCACGCGCTTGGCGGTGACCAGGATCTTCACTTCTGCGTTCCTCCCGAAAAGCGCGAAGCCTGAGGCTCGCGCGACATGGCGAGCTCGACGCTCGCTATCCATTCACGAGCCAGCCGGCTCGCGCGCGACACGTTTGAGAATGGCGGAGCTATTCCAGGAGTTGCCGGCCCCACCGGACTCACGAAACGCTCGCGGGTACCATGCGATGCGTTATGACGCAAATGTCAGTTGCCCGGATACCGGTCGTTCAAATCGGCCAAACGTTCCGCACCAGGCCACTTTGCCTGCCGCCGCGCATCGGCCAAGGTCGGCGCCATGGCCAGAATCGTCCTGTTCGGGCAGGCCCAGTTCGGGCAGCGGGTTTTCGAGGAAGTGCTGGCGCGTGGGCATGAGGTCACCGCCGTGTGCGTGCCGCCGGACGCGCCCGGACGTCCCGCCGATCCGCTCAAGGCCGCGGCCGCGGAGCGCTCGGTCAGGGTGGTCCAGCGGCGCTCCTATCGCGATGACGGCGCGGCCGCGGAGGTGGCCGCCGACGCCGCCGATCTCGGCGTGCTGGCCTACGTCACGCAGATCATTCCGCGCACGATCCTGGACGCCCCGCGTCTGGCCTCGATCTGCTTTCACCCCTCGCTCCTGCCGGCCTATCGCGGCGGCTCGGCCATCAACTGGCAGCTCATCAACGGCGAGCGCATCGGCGGCGTCACCCTGTTCCGCCCCGACGACGGCATCGACGAGGGGCCCATCTACCTGCAGCGCCAGATCGAAATCGGGCCCGACGATTCGGCCGGCTCCTACTACTACGGCCGCGTCTTCGAAGCCGGCATCACGGCCACGCTCGATTGCATCGAGCTGGTGCTGTCGGGCAAGGCCGAGCCGCGCGTACAGGACGAGGCGCAGGCTACCTACGAGCCGCTGTGCCGCGACGAGCACGCCGGCGTCGACTGGTCGCTGCCGGCGCAGAGGCTGCACGACCTGATCCGCGGCTGCGACCCGTCGCCGGGCGCGCACTGCCGCTTCGGCGATGCGCAGGTCCGGTTGTACGGTTCGCGGATCGCGTCTGCAGGCGGAACCGTCGCCGCGCCCGGAACGGTGGTCGCGCTGGACGACAAGGGTGTGACGGTGGCGGCGGGCGAGGGCAGCGTGCTCGTCCAGAAGCTCGGCGTGGCCGGCAGGAAGCTGGCGGCGGGCGAAGGGGCCGCTGCGCTGGGGCTGGCCGCCGGCGCGCGGCTGGACGGGGCGCCGGGTTTACCCGCGGCGAAAGCGCGATTGATCTGAGCGAAAACGCGCCTTAGGAGTCGTGGCTGTCCGGGGAAACGAACGTTTCCCTGGAGGAAAGACCGCGAGGTCCTGCAGCGCATGCCCAAAGCCAGTCTCGCCACCGAGCTCGAACGCTATCGCATTGGCCAGAAGGTGCGCCGCCTGCGCCGCAACCGCGCGCTCGGGCTGGTCGAGCTCGGTCGTCTGACGGGGCTGTCGCCGGCGATGCTTTCGAAGATCGAGACCGGCAAGAGCGTGCCGACGCTGTCGACGCTGGCGCGCGTGGCCATCGTCTTCAGCGTCGGGCTGGATCACTTCTTCCGTCCCGAGGAGGAGCGGCCGGTGTGCGCGATCGTGCGGCGCCGCGAGCGCATGCGCTTTCCGGAGGAGTCGGGGTCGAAGAGCCCGAGCTTCTGGTTCGAGAGCCTGGACTTTCCGGCCACCGACCGTGCGATGAGCGCGTACGTGGCCGAGATCGAGCCGCAGGACGAGCCCGGGCGGTCGACGCACCAGCATGAAGGGTACGAGCTGTTGTATGTCATCGAAGGAACGCTGGGGCTGTGGCACGACGGCATCGAGCACCGTCTCGACAAGGGCGACTCGGTCTACCTCGACGCGCGCGCACCGCACGGCTACCGCCGACTGAGCAGCAAGCGCTGCACCGCAATCGTGGTCACCGCCCCTTGAAAAAGGGTCGGTGCACTCGCTGCGCCGCCATGCTCGAGCGCGAGAGCTCGGTCATTCAAAGCGCGAGGGCGAGGTAGAGCTGGAAGAAGAGGATGGGCTCGTCGTCGCCGAACGCGTGCTCGGCGGCGGCGGCGGGGAAGGCGATGCTACCGACCGGGCTGACCGAGACCGTGTCGGTCACGGTCCAATCCACGTACACGTCGAGCTCGTCGGCGAAGGCGCCGGCGCGCGCGCTGCCGGAGTTGGCGAAGAACGAGCGCGGCTGCTCGAGCGCGAAGTGCCAGTACATGGCGCCGGCCGCCACGGTCTCGCTCAGGTCGGCGTGAAGATGCACGTGATGCACCGTCTGGTTGCTGTTGAACAGATACGCGGCGCCGACGATTTCGCCTTGCGACCACGTTCCCCAGCCGCGCTCGAAATGGTCGCCGTAAAACAGCGGGTCGAATGCCTCCGAGGCGACCGTGTCCGGATCATCGCCGCCGAACCACGCGTAGCGGTAGCGCAGCCACGGCGTCCAGCGCAGCCACGACAGCTGGTACTCGATCTCGGCGTGGCCGGCGTGCGCGCGCACCTTCGATGACCGCCGCTCGTTGCGCTGATGCACATACTCGAATGCCAGGCGCAGATCGCGCGATGGCAGCGGGTGGGCATCGCCGCGCACGCTCCAGGTATTCAGCCCGTCGCGCGCCGCGAAGGGCGGATCGGCGTCGAGCACGCGCAGATACAGGACGCCCACCGATGCCCGCTGCGCGCGCCACTCGGCATTGACTCCGGCCACACTCGGATGGCCGTGGTCTTCATCCGCCTCCAGGTAGAAGAGGCCGCCGTGCCAGGGGCCGTACGTGGCGCGACCGATCGCTGCCAGCGCGAACGCATCGCGCGCGACGAGCTGCGCGGTTCCCTCGTCGCGCGCATCCACGTTGCCGTCCTGGATGAGAAAGCCGTCTCCGATGAGCAGGTCCTGACGGCCCACCGACAGCTCGAGACCGTTCGATCCAGAGGCCAGCCAGTCCTCGCTGCTACGCCAGCCGACGTAGAGGTGCTCGAGGTCGAGATACTCGGTGCTCTCGAACGTCGACGCTGTCAGATCGGCGTCGCCGCGGCTCAGGCTGCCGATGATGCTGGCGCCGCCGAACAACTCTCCGGCGCGCGGAAGGCGGTACGTCAGCTCGCCCGAGGGCAGCGCGTACATTTCGACCCAGTCCAGCCGCTCTTTGTCGTCTCTTGCGCGCCCGGCACCGAAGCCGGTGTTCTCGGCGTGGAAGTATCCGGCTTCGGCCAGCAGATGCAGCTCGAGCGTCACCGGGTCCTGCACCCATTCCGCCAGGTGCGCATCGACTGCGCGCGGCGTCGCAAGCAGCAGGCACGCCGCCACCAGAATGCCGGGAACGAAGCGTTCGATGCTGCTGCGGTTGTCGGGCGGCGTGCTCATCGTCGCGGCAGGTAGTGTGTTCGGATCGAGCGCAAAGACGACGGGTCGCGCAGCGCGGTTTCCACCTCGGCCTTCTCTTCGAACAGCGACCACAAGGGCTGATCCACCGACTCGATCTGGAAGAACGCGCCCGCCACGACCCGATCCCAGTGATCGGCGAGCCGCTCCATGTCGTCGGGAAGAATTCTCTGGCGGCAGGCGGCAGTGCCGCAAAGGCATTCGAAGGGCTCGGTCAGGTTGAGGGTGGCGTAATCATCGGTCAGCTCCTCTCCCGGCTCGATGTCGCGCACCGCCAGCTCGAAGTCGTAGCCGGCGCTCAGGCAGTTGGGATTGCACGAGTGGTTGAAGAACCGTGAATGGTCCCAGCACAATATCGAGCTGCCGGTGGCGTCGACGAACGCGTACTTGTCGAGGATTCGCTGATAGGGCTCGGGCAGCGCGGCGACCTGCTGCGGCGTGAAGGTCTGATCGAGGCGATCGCGGATCCACGTGATGGTGCCACGCGGGATGCGGGCGGTGGCAACCACGCCGAAGCCGATGCGGGGAGAGATCCGACGCAGCTCGGTGTCGGGGTGGACCATCGCCGCCTCGCTATGGCGAGTCCGCAGGCAAAACAAGGCGCCCGCGCCGTCGCTGGCCGATGGGTTGGACAATGCCGGCGGACTCGGCAACTGAGCCGCCACCGATCACAGGGGAGAGTCCCGATGCGAGTGCTTGCCCTCCTTGCGCTGACCCTCTGGCTGCCTGCATCCATGGCGCGCGCCGATGCTGCCGAAGAGTCCTCCGATCTCGGTCGCATCCTCATCACCGCCACCCGAACGCCGCTGGCCGAGCTGGAGACGCCGTACTCGACCACGCACATCGACGAGCGGCAGGTCGAGCGGCGCCTGGAACGCACCGTGCCCGAGACACTGCGCTTCGTGCCCGGCGTGATGGTTCAGAAGACCGCGTACGGCCAGGGCTCGCCGTTCCTGCGCGGCTTCACCGGCTTTCGGACGCTCTTCCTCATCGACGGAATCCGCCTGAACAACTCCGTGTTCCGAGAAGGCGCCAACCAGTACTGGGCCACCGTGGACCCGCTGTCGCTCGAGGGGATGGAGCTGGTCAAGGGACCGAGCTCCGTCCTGTACGGGTCGGACGCCATCGGCGGCACCGTGCAGGCGTTCACGCGCGGCCCGCGCGGCTACGGCGAGGGGCTCGGCAAAGCGTTTCGTCTCTACTACCGCGGCGCCACCGCCGAGAGCTCGATGACCGTGCACGGCGAAGGCTCGGCGACGTGGGGGGAGCGTGCCGGCTTCTACTTCGATTCGAGCTACCGCGACTTCGACAACCTGCAGATCGGCGAGGGCGAGCAGCGAAACGCCGGCTACGACGACTACGGCGGCTCGGTCAAGCTCGAGTACTTCTTCGCGCCCGACCTGGTCCTGACGGCCGCACGCCAGACGGTGCGTCAGGACAACGTGCCGCGCACGCATTCGACGATTTTCGCGCGCTCCTTTGCCGGCACCACGCCGGGCACCGATCTGCAGCGCGATCTGGATCAGGAGCGCGATCTCACCTACCTGCAGCTGCGCGGCCAGAGCATGGGCGGCTTCGTCGACGCGCTGAAGCTCAGCCTTTCCTGGCACGACCAGTCCGAGGTCGAAGACCGCGTGCGCAGCAACCTGTCGCGCCGCGAGCAGGGCTTCGACGTCGACACGCTCGGCCTATGGGCCGCGCTGTCGACGAACTCGTCATTCGGGAACTGGTCCTACGGCTTCGAGTATTATCGCGACTGGGTCGACTCGTTCTCGACAGCCAACACGATCCAGGGACCGGTCGCCGACGACGCCAGCTACGATTTGTTCGGACTGTATCTGCAGAACGAGCTGCCGCTGGGCGAACGCTTCACCGCGATCGGCGGCGGGCGCTTCTCGTACGCGGCCGTCAAGTCGGATGACGTGTTCGATCCCGCCACCGGCTTTGCAACCTCCATCGAGGATGACTGGAGCCAGGGCACGGGCAGCCTGCGCCTGTTGTTCCGGGCCATCCCGGAGCGGTGGAACTTCTACACCGGAGTCTCGCAAGGGTTTCGCGCACCCAATCTCTCCGACCTGACGCGCCTGGACAGCGCGCGCAGCGGCGAGCTGGAGATTCCGGCGCCGGGCCTGGAGCCGGAGGAGTACGTGTCGTTCGAGCTGGGCAGCAAGGCGGCCTACGGCGGCTTCGGAATCGAAGCCGCGTACTTCTACACCGACATCACCGACATGATCGTGCGCACGCCCACCGGCGTCACCGTCGGCACCGATTTCGAGGTCACCAAGCAGAACGTGGGCGACGGCTACATCCAGGGCGTGGAGGTGGCCGGCGAATACCGCTTCCTCGAGCAGTGGCGGGCGTGGGGCGCGTTCACGTGGATGGACGGCGAGGTGGATCAGTTCGCCACATCCGCGCCGGTGGCGACCAAGCAGCCGCTCGATCGCCTGATGCCGGTCACCACGGTGCTAGGCCTGCGATGGCAGGGGAGCGCGCTGCCGCTATGGGCCGAAGGCGTCTTCACGTTCGCGCAGGAAGCCGACCGCCTCTCGCCGGGTGATCGCGCCGACACGCAGCGCATCCCTCCAGGGGGAACGCCCGCGTACGAGGTGCTGTCGTTCTACACGGGCTGGAACGTCAACGAGCACGTCAGGCTGACCGCCGCGCTCGAGAACGTCACCGACGAGAACTACCGGATCCACGGCTCGGGAACGAACGAGCCGGGCATCAACTTCATCGTCGGAATCGACAACCGGTACTGAGCGCGTTCGACCGCGAGGCTCTTCGCGCTGCGGGTTCCTGCCTGACGGCGGCGACCGCCAAACGTGGTGCGACGACCCTGCCCGCTGCTGCTATGGGCACGGCGTGACGAGCGGGTCCTCGGTGCTGACGCGCTCGAACACCCACTTGCACGTATCGTTCTCGGAGTTGGTGCGGAAGATGGAGATGCCCTGCATCTTGTCGCCCTTGACCTTCAGCCGCACGGTCTCGCTCTGGCCTTCTTTGCAGAGCGTCATTCCGATCTCACCGCTGTCCGCGTCCTGCGCGGACTGGAGAACGGCGCCGGAATAGGTCCAGGTGCCATCGTCGATGTCGACCGCGACGACCGTGCCTTCCTGGCTGATCTCCATGGCCGCGTCGAATTTGTCGACGTCCTTCAGGCCACTGGAGTTGAACAGTTTGCAGACCTGCTTGCCCTGCCAGGTGCCTTCGACATCCAGTGCGTGTGCCGGGGATGCAGAGACGACAAGAGCCAGGCCCATGATGAAAGCTGGCGAAATTCTCATGTCCGGTTCCTCCAGAAGTCGCGCGAGGTTTCGGCGCGCCGACGGGGGTCTCGTAGCCGCCGTGAAGACCAGACACAAGAGGCAGCGGTGGCCGCCGTATGGCCCTGACCGCAGCCGCTTCACCGCTGGTACGGCATGGCCCGATTCGCGCGGTCGGCAGCGCACAGGCCTGCGCCGCCGGAGCGGGACCCGGGGACGAAGCTGCGACCTAGGCGACGATCGGCACCAGCAGATGTGCGTCGAATTGCCCGCCCATGTGCAGGACGTGGCGGCCCCGGTTCATCGACGTGTTCTTGCGGTACGGCGGCGAGGGGATGATCTCGTCGGCGGCGACGATGAGCTCCAGCGATTCCCCGGCGGCGAAGAACGTGCTGCTCGGATAGATCTCGATGTCGACGGGCACGATCTCCCCCGGCTGCAGCGGCCAGTGCGAGCGGCCACTGATCACCGGTTGCCACGGCGTCGAGCGCGCCGCATCGAGCTCTCGTCGCGAGACGCGGCAGAACCCGCGGCTGACGAGGTCGTACCTGTTGCCCACCGAGCCGTGGAAGTGCACCATCCGGCCGCTGCGGTCGCGCTTGGCCACCGCGACGAAGATCGCCATGTCGTCGGAGGCGGCGGCGCCTGCCGCGTCCGAGCGAGCCTCCACCCACAGCCGCAGCTTCATGTAGCCGGTCAGCTCGGTGTCGCGTTCGAAGCGGAACGTGAACGCGGCGCGGCCGCCACGCGCCGGGTAATCGACGCTGCCCGCCTCCGCTGCCGGTTGCACCGCCAGTTCGCGAGGCGATGCCCAGAGATGGAGCGGCGTGTAGCGTGTGCGCGCCAGCGGCCACTCCTGCTCGTCGCGCACGGCATGGACGACGTCGCGGCTGGAGCGCACTTCCAGCCGCACCGGCGCGCGATCCAGAAATCCGCTGGATGTGTCGTCGCGCAGGAAACAGTCCATGAAATCCCGGGTCAGCCGCTGTACCTCCGGCGAATAGTACGCCGCCCACTTGCCGGTGCGGTGGGTGTAGACCCACTTGTGCCGGGAGCTGGCGCGTTCGAACGCGCGGAACGATCCGACGGTGTGCAGGCCGTGGTCGGAGAACGATGCACAGACCAGCATCGGCAGCGTGATCTGCTCGAGCTTCGGAGTCATCTGTTCCCAGAACTCGTCGTAGAAGGGGTGCGCGCGCAGGAAGTCCATCGGCAGGAAGCCGTTGTGCCGCTCGAACTCTTCGGGCGAGCAGTTGATCGTCTTCTCGACCTCGGTCACCCACCAGAACGGCGCGAAGCCTTCGTCCTCGATGCCGCCCGGACACAGCTGGTCGCGGTAGAGGTCGGTCACTCCTTCCCACGGAGCGATGCATCGCAGCGACGGTGGCGGCCCGCCGTAGGCCTGACAGGCGGCCACGTGGTACTGCGTGATGGCCAGGAAGCTGACGCCCGAGAGTCCAACCCGGCCCGTGCACCACGGCTGCGCCGCAATCCACTCGATGGCTTCATAGAAACATTTGGCCTGATATGTTCCGAAGACGATCGGCGGCCCTTCGCTGTTGGCGAACCCGGGCAGGTTCATGTTGACGACGGCATAGCCGCTCGGAATCCAGAAATTCGGATCGGGCGACTCCCAGCTCGTCAGCGTCGAGAACTCGGGCAGCCCGACTTGCGGGATCAGACGGTACTGCAGCGGCGGCCCGCCAAGCGGCGTTTTGCCGAGCGCGGGAACAAGGTGGTTGTCGTAGGGATGCGCGCACATCACCACGGGCATTCGCTCGCCGGCTTCGGCCGCACGGCGCGAGCGAAAGACGTTGGCGGTGACGTGGAAACCGTCGGCGAGCGGGATGCGCACGTCGTACTCGCACAGCACGTCCGGATGCGGCGGCGTCAGCCGGCACTGCGGGTTCCACAACTGGCCGGTGGCGATCGAACGGCGCAGGATCGGCCACACCGACCGAAGCGCCTGGCGAACCTCGGACAGCTTGCGCGGCATGTCAGCGCGGGCGCCCCTCGCGCCGTCGCGTCGCCGCGCGCGCCAGGGCAGGCGTCGGCCTGGCATCGGGCGCATTGAGCAAAGCCGCGAAAACGTCGGCGCGTCGCCGGCCTCGCGCAGCCCTCGCGGCGAGGGCCAGCGCATTTCCTTTCATCGGCCTTCCTCCCTATTGCTGCGATGCTCGCCTTTCATGCCGGTGCCGCTTCCGTAGCTGCGCCGGACCGGCCAGGCAAGGCATTGTCGCGCACAGGAGCAGGACATGGACTTCGAGCATTCCGCCAGGGCCAGGGACTACATCGCCCAGGTCGAACGTTTCGTGCGCGAGCGCGTGGTTCCCAGCGAGCAGACCTACATCGACCAGCTCGCCCATACCGACGATTGGACCAGGTGGCGAATCCCGCCGGTGCTCGAAGAGCTCAAGGCGCAGGCCCGGTCGCTCGGCCTGTGGAACCTCTTCCTGCCCGACAGCCAGTACGGTGCCGGTTTGGACAACCGTGACTATGCGCCGGTGGCGGAGGCGACCGGGCGCAGCTTCCTTGCCCCCGAGGTCTTCAACTGCAGCGCTCCGGATACCGGCAACGCCGAGGTGCTCGTGCGCTACGGCAGCGAGGAGCAGAAGGAGCGGTGGCTGAAGCCGCTGCTGGATGGCCGCATTCGATCGGGCTTTGCGATGACGGAGCCGGCGGTCGCCTCGAGCGATGCGACCAACATGCAGGCCACGTGCGAGATCGATGGCGACGAGGTGGTGCTCAACGGGCAGAAGTGGTGGACCAGCGGCATCGGCGACCCGCGCTGCGCGTTCCTCATCTTCATGGGCGTGACCGATCCGAACGCCGAGCGGCACCAGCGCCATTCGATGGTGATCGTTCCTACCGACGCTCGCGGGCTGAAGGTGCTTCGCATGCTGCCGGTCTTCGGACATCTCGACGAGCCGCACGGCCACGGTGAGGTGCTGTTCGACAACGTGCGCGTGCCCAAGAGCAATTTCATCGCTGGGCCCGGGCGCGGCTTCGAGATCGCGCAGGGGCGGCTCGGCCCCGGGCGCATCCATCACTGCATGCGCGCGATCGGCGCCGCCGAGCGTGCGCTGGAGCGCCTGTGCGAGCGCTCGGTGCGCCGCGTCGCGTTCGGCAAGCCGCTCGCGAACCTCGGCGGCAATCGCGACATCATCGCCAACTGCCGCATCGCGATCGATCAGGCACGGCTGCTGACGCTGAAGGCCGCATGGGCCCTGGACACCGTTGGTACCATGGGCGCGCTGACCGACATCTCCGCGATCAAGGTCGTGGCGCCCAACGTGCTGCAGATGGTCACCGACGCGGCCATCCAGATCCACGGCGGCGAAGGCGTTGCCGATGCCGAGCTCTCGCGCCTGATGGGAATGGCACGCGCCCTGCGCATTGCCGACGGCCCCGACGAGGTCCACCGCGGCATGGTCGCCCGCCTCGAGCTCATGAAATACGGCGCCTCACGCTGATTGGGGCGTTCCTGCGCCGCCACGGCTCGTCGGGCGGACGCCGCGCATGAATGCGTTCGTGCAACTCGCGCACGTCATCGCCGGGAAGAGCGCCCGGGAAGCCCGCGAACATCTCGCGCTCTTCGCGCCGGACGTGCGCCTCCAGGAGCTGTCCGAAATCCTCCAGCGCCCGGCATAGCTGCGCCTCATCGCCAGCCTGCGCGACGCGGTCGCGCGCGCTGCGCATCCGCCGGTGGTCCTCGCACAGCTCATCGACGAGCGGCTCGAGGCCGACGCCGCTCGCTCGCAGCACGGGAAAGAGGATCTCCTCCTCGATCGCGAAGTGCTCGACGAGATGAGTCTCGAAGAACGCCAGCACCTCCTCGCGCCGCTGCTGCGGCGTGCTCGCCGGCGTCGTCGGCGTCTCGGGGCCCGGCGGCGAAGGATGCAGGAGACGGAATGCCAGCATCAGCGCCTTCTGGTGATCGTGCGAGAGCGGGATCAGCGCGTCGTGCCGCTTTGCCATGAGCGAAGGGTGTAGGAGTCGCGTGTCGTCGGTGCCAACGCGCGGGGCGCGGACGTCGCCAGCGGCGCATCCGCGGCGTTGCCGGACTCGTCGCTCTGGGCGGCGGCCTCCAGCCCGCCTGCGTTCGCTTCTCGTCCGGCGCCTTGCGGCTGCATCACTCTCGACGCCCGCGCTCAGAGCGGGCAATCTCAGTTTCCTGCCTTCGGCGCGACCGTGTGTGCGGTGGCCGGCTCCTCGACGGAGCGGCGGTTGAGGTGTTTGCGGAGGTCCTGCAGGCCCAGCAGGAACGCGCCGATCACGACCACGCCGATCACGTAGATGCCGCCGTCGGCGAAGATGTGCGGGTGTGCCTGGCGCAGGCCGTACGCCGCCAGCAGTCCGAGCATCAGGCCGAAAGGCCGCAACTCCGACAGCACCAGCCTGTTGCGGCCCGACAGGATGGCGGCGAACGGAACGAGCGAGCTCTTCTCGGTGTACGGCCCATGCAGGGAAGGATTGCGCGCACGCAGCTTGGCGTCCTGGTGCATGCTCCCGAGGATGGCGATGGCGGACAGGCCGGCAAAGAAGATCGTTCCGGTCAGGCGCGTTGCCAGCAGAGCGTGCGCGATGTTCGTCATCGCCAGTCCGACCATGAACGGGTGTCGCGTGATGCGTTCCAGGCCGCGCGGCTCCGGCTTCGTTCCAGCTGAGCTCAGGTAGTAGGCGGATGTGGGGTAATCGAAGAGCGATCCGACAAGAAGCATCACGCCGAGCGTGGACAGCACGATGAGCGGCCATCGCATCACCGCATCGCTTCCGAGGGCGAAGCCGGCGGGGCCCTGTGTGCTGACGACGGAGTAGTTGTAGGCGAGCAGGCTGAACCCGGCAGTGGCCACGGCCGAGAACAGCATGGTGAACGTGAACGCCCCAAAGCGTGCCACGAGCGGGCCGCGCACGTACGAGCTGGCCATGCCGATGTGCGTGATGCCGAACAACGAGAGGGTGAGAATGACGCTGAGGACGGGATCCATCACTTCGTTCTCCTTGCGGGCGGCTTCGCGGATTTGCCGCCGCTACCCGCGGTTGCAGGCGCCGTCGCTGCCTTGCCGGCACCTTTCGTACCGGGCGAGGTCATCGCAGCGCCTGCTGTGGCTGCCGCTGCGGCGAACAGCGGCGGAGGAAACGGGTTGCCCGGTGCGAGCATCCCGGCGGTCGCATCCATGATGCGAAAGAAAGTCTCGAGCGTGTCGAGCCGCTGCTTGATGAACGCCTCCTGCTCGGGCGTTGCGGGCTCGTCGATCGCGCGCGTTTCCTGGATCGTCGTCAGCACCTGGCGCATGTTCCAGCGAAAGCGCCGCTCCATGATCTCCTGCATGACGCGCACCAGATCGGTCGCAGCCTGATAGTGATCGCGCCGCGAGCCTGGAATGCGCACCAGGCGGACCAGGTGCCAGTCGGTGAGGCCGCGGATGTTGATGGAGATGTTGCTCTTGCTCTGGCCGAGCTTGGCCGCGATGTCCTCCAGCGACAGGGGCTCGCGCTCCAGGTAGAGCAGGCCGAAGATGCGGCCCTGCAGAGCGTTGAGGACGCCGGAAGTCGCCGCCGAAGCACCGATTCCATCAACGAAAATTGCCGTCTTCCGATCCACCAGGGCCTCCACTCAACAGGCTGTACGTTATGAACGTTTAGAAAATTTTGAACGTTCCGTCAAGTCGCGTTGGCGGACGTGTCCAACAGGGTGGGCAGGCACAGCATCCTGGCCAATGGGAACGGACGGTCGAGTCGCCGCCGATCGTCGGGCACCCGCCGCGACGACGGCGTGTGCCGAGCTCACGGCGCGGTGGTGGTCGTTGCGGCAGGCGGAGGCGAGAGCGCCGTGAGGAAACGACTCCCTCTCAGAAGCAGTCGCCCTCGGCGCCGCCAACCACCGAGTGCAGGATCCAGCCAGTCCGCGTGATGGGTGAGACCCGCGGCTTTTCCTGCCCGGCCATGGTGGTGACCGAGTGCCAGCCGGTGTTCTGACACTGGAGCAGCGTGACCGCCTGCAGGAACCATTTGTATGAGCGGACATCGAGCGCTTCCGGGCAATCGATGGCCGACTCCAGCACCGCAAGATGCGCCGTAAGCTGCTCCGTCTTCGATGCAGGCGCCATGTTGCGGAGCACGCAGCGCTCGGCGCGGAAGGCGAGGGCGTACCAGCCGGCGATCGGCATGAACACGATCGCGCAGCAGCAGGCCAGGAAGCACGTGATGAATACTTCCACCAGTCGCATCGCGTGCACGATCTATAGGGGTGGCGTGGGTGAATGAAGCATGAGGGCGACCCAGCACGTGCTGCGGAGCGCGGTCCGCCACCACTCGTGCTGCGGAGCGGAGACTGTGCAGTGGCGCTGCCTCGAGTCGCGTGCTCGATCTCGCAGCGACGCTTGCGCGTGGCAGCGCCGTAGAATGAGCGTGCCGGCCTCTCGGTAGGCGGATGGCCCTGTGGGCAGTCGCGGCGGCCAAAGCAACGCGTAGGGCGGCGCGACGAAGATGCGAGTCGCGCTCGATCGGCGCGTCCGCACGCACCTCGACCCGCGTCGGTGCAAGCACGCGGCGACGTCGCCGTCGCGCCGACGCTGGCCGCAAAAGCCGCACGCGGCGGGCCCTCGCGTCGCCCCCCTCCTCTTCGCCGCAATCTGCTTTCCCAGAGTGGTCTTGCCGAGGCTGGGCCGGCCGGCCGACGCTGCGCTCGATCACCGCAATGCGCACGGGCGACGTCGCGGCGAAAGAAATGACGGAAACAGCATGAAAAAAGCCTTCCGCTCACTTGCCAGGCGCAGTGTTTTCGTACTATGTTCGCCTCGATGATCGAGGTCTCCGCTGCCATTCGTGACGACGTCTCCAGCCGCTTCGTGCGCCTGCCGCTGGCCGGCACCCGCATCACGGCCG